>NZ_JAKCFI010000016.1 GCF_021412625.1 Myxococcus stipitatus
AGCTCCTGGCCGCCGTCTACTCCGTCGCCAAGCGCCGGCAGCCCTTCACTCCACTGCTGCCTGCGGCCCCCTCACCGAACCCCTCCCCATGCGCAAACGCTTGACTGAGACTCACGGCATCTCAGTCCGGCTTCGCCGCCCCCTCCGCGACGATGGCGTCCGCCTCGATCTCCACCAGGAGTTCCGGGGAGATGAGCCGGCTCACCTCCACCATGGAGGTCGCCGGCCGGATGTCGGCGAAGAACTCGCCGTGCGCCCGGCCGACCTCCTCCCACCGGGAGATGTCCGTGACGTACATGCGGGTGCGCACCACGTCCTTCAGTCCCGCGCCCACCGCCTTCAGGGCGGACTCGATGTTGCGCAGCACCTGGACCGCCTGCAGGTAGGCGTCCGTGCCACCGACGATGCGGCCGGAGGCATCCGTGGCGGTGGTCCCGGACACGGAGACGAAGGGCCCCACCCGGACGGCGCGGGAGTAGCCCACGCGGGGCTCCCAGGGGGTTCCAGTGGCATAGAGGGTCCGCTGCATGGCGTTCTCCGGGGGGACGGCGGGTGGGCGGCAGCCTCCCACGGCCCCCGTCCCGAGGGCCAAGGGCTGCTTGTGGGCTGCAAGGAAACACGGCCCGTGGTAGTTGGCCCCGGGTCATGACGAACGAGCTCGACAGGGAGGTCGCCCGGCGGCGCACCTTCGCGATCATCTCCCACCCCGACGCGGGAAAGACCACGCTCACGGAGAAGCTGCTGCTCTACGGCGGCGCCATCCACCTGGCCGGCAGCGTGAAGGCCAAGCGGGCGCGGCGCCACGCCACCAGCGACTGGATGGAGCTGGAGAAGGAGCGCGGCATCTCCGTCACGTCGTCCGTGCTCCAGTTCATCTACCGGGACCACGCCGTCAACCTGCTGGACACCCCGGGCCACCAGGACTTCTCCGAGGACACCTACCGCACGCTCGCCGCCGCCGACGCGGCGGTGATGCTCATCGACGCGGCCAAGGGCGTCGAGCCGCAGACCAAGAAGCTCTTCAAGGTCTGCCGCATGCGCGGCATCCCCATCTTCACCTTCGTCAACAAGCTGGACCGCTACGGCCGCGAGCCGCTGGAGCTGATGAACGAGCTGGAGCAGGTGCTCGGCATCCGCTCCTACCCCATGAACTGGCCCATCGGCATGGGGCCGGAGTTCCGCGGCGTCTACGACCGGCAGAAGCGCGTGGTCCACGTCTTCTCCGCCGAGGGCTCCCACGGCGAGTCGGAGGTCGCCGAGCGCTCGGTGTCCATCGACTCGGACGAAATCAAGACGGTGCTCACCGACGCGGAGCTGGCCAAGCTGCACGAGGACATCGAGCTGCTCGACATCGGCGGGGACGAGTTCACCCGCGAGAAGAGCGACACCGGGCAGCTGACGCCCATGTTCTTCGGCAGCGCCATGACGAACTTCGGCGTGCGCCCGTTCCTCGACGCGTTCCTGGACCTGGCCCCCGCGCCCACCCCGCGTCAGACGACCAAGGGCCCGCGCGAGCCCACCCACCCGAGGTTCGCGGGCTTCGTCTTCAAGATCCAGGCGAACATGGACCCCGCGCACCGCGACCGCATCGCCTTCATGCGCGTGGTGAGCGGCCGCTACGTCAAGGGCATGAACGCGTTCCACTCGCGCCTGGGCAAGGAAGTGCGCCTGGCCAAGCCCAGCCAGTTCATGGCCGCCGAGCGCACCGCCATCGAGGACGCGTGGCCGGGGGACGTCATCGGCCTGTTCGACCCGGGGCAGTACCGCATCGGCGACACGCTGGCGGAGGGTCAGGACGTGGAGTTCGAGGGCGTGCCGCGCTTCAGCCCGGAGCACTTCGCCGTGGTGCGCTCCAAGGACCCGCTGCGCCGCAAGCAGATGGAGAAGGGCCTGGAGCAGCTGTCGGAAGAGGGCACGGTGCAGATCTTCCAGCAGCTGGCCATGGGCATGAAGGACCCCATCGTGGGCGTGGTCGGCGCGCTCCAGTTCGAGGTCCTCCAGTACCGGCTGGAGCACGAGTACGGGGCGAAGATCGCCCTGGACCGGCTGCCCTTCAGCCACGCGCGCTGGGTGGTGGGGCCCAACTTCGACCCCAAGTCCTTCGACTGGGAGGGCAACCGCCAGACGGTGCAGGACCGCGACGGGCTGCCCCTGGTCCTCTTCCGCGACGACTGGGCGCTCCAGCACGCCGAGGACAAGCACCCGGAGCTGAAGTTCCTCAACGAGGCCCCGCAGCTGCGCAAGCTCGCGGAGGCCGCCGCGGGCTGAGCCGCGCCGGACGGGGCGGCGGGCGCTACTTGAAGACGTCCACCGTCCCACCCCGGTGCTCGGAGTTGCGCAGGACCAGGCCCTCCTTGTAGAGGCGCGCCGCCTTGGGGCCCACGAAGAAGTCCTTCGGCTGGCCCCGGCGGAAGGTCTTCTTCACGTACTCCTCGATTTCGAGGAACAGGCGCCGGAAGCGGTCGGGCGCCGCGTTCTTGCGGCCCGTCTGCGCGGTGATGTCCAGCTCCGCCCACAGCTGGCCGCTGACCAGCTCGCCCTCTTCGTTGGTGCGGCAGCGCTCCATGAAGATGACGGGCGAGCGCACCTCGTCCACGCGCCAGGAGCCCTTGTCCGGGCCGCGCTTCATCTTGTCGACGATGGCGGGGCCAATCTCGCTGGCGACCAGGTACATCTCCTCCGCGGGCAGCCGGTCGATGTTGTCCGGGTTGGCGCGGAAGGTCTCCCAGTCCTCGGGCACGCGCCGGGGGTACACCTCCAGCACGAAGCGCTCCAGGAAGCGGAAGAAGGCGACCTCGTCGTCGGGGGTCATGAAGAACTGGATGACATTGGCCATTGCCCGGCCCTCATACCCTTGTGCCTCCCGCCGTGAAAGCCCGGGGTGAGGCGGGTTATGAAGTCGGGCATGGATACCTGGCTGCTGTCCCGGATGCAGGAGCTGAAGGACCTCCAAGGACTCATCGGACTCGCCACGTGGGACCAGGAGACGTACCTGCCCGCGAAGGCGGCCCCCGCCCGCGCCCACCAGCTGGCGACGCTCCAGGGCCTCCACCACGAGCGGCTGGTGGACCCGCGCCTGGGGGAGGCGCTCGCCCGCGCCCTGTCCGACGGGGCGGGCCTGTCCGACGACGCGCGGACCATGGCGGCCCTCCTCCACCGCGAGCGGGAGCGGGAGGTGCGCGTGCCCGCCGCGCTGGTGAAGGCCCTGGCCGAGGCCCAGAGCCACGCGCTCCACGCCTGGCGCGAGGCGCGCAAGGAGCGCCGCTTCGCCCGCTTCCAGCCCGCGCTCCAGCGCCTGCTGGGCCTGCGCCGCGAGCAGGCGGACGCGTACGGCCACGACGGCGAGCGCTACGACGCGCTCCTGGAGGGCTACGAGCCCGGCATGCGCGTCTCGCGCCTCACCCCCGTGCTGACGGCGCTGCGCGAGCAGCTCATCCCCATGGTGGGCCGGCTCACCGCGAGCGCCCCGAGGGCGCCGGACCTGTTCGACGGCCGGCGCTACGATAAGGACGCCCAGTGGCGCTTCACGCTGCGGCTGCTGGCGGACATGGGCTTCGACCTGGAGGCGGGGCGGCAGGACCTGAGCATCCACCCCTTCACCGGGGGCACCCACCCGCTGGACGTGCGGCTCACCACGCACGTGGACGAGACCCAGCCGCTGTCGGCCCTCTTCAGCACCATCCACGAGGCGGGGCACGGGCTCTACGAGCAGGGGTTCGCGCCGGAGCTGTACCGCACGCCGCTGGCCGCCGTGCCCTCCATGGGGCTGCACGAGTCCCAGTCGCGCCTGTGGGAGAACATCATCGGCCGCGGCCGGCCGTTCTGGGAGCACTACTTCCCCATCCTCCGGGACGACTACTTCCCCCAGGCCCTGGCCGGCGTGTCGCTCGAGGACTTCCTCGCCGCCGTCAACCAGGTGCGCCCGTCGCTCATCCGCATCGAGTCGGACGAGGTGACGTACAACCTCCACATCGCCGTGCGCTACGAGCTGGAGCTGCTCCTCGTCCGCGACGCGCTGCCGCTCGGGGAGCTGCCCGCCGCGTGGAACGAGCGCATGGCGCGCTACCTCGGCGTCACCCCGCCGGACGACGCCCAGGGCGTGCTCCAGGACATCCACTGGGCCTGGGGCGAGCTGGGCTACTTCCCCACGTACTCGCTCGGCAACCTCTACTCGGCCTCCCTGCACCGCGCCGCCGCGCGCGACCTGCCGGACCTGGACGGGCACCTGCGCCGGGGCGAGCTGCGCCCCCTGCGCGACTGGCTGCGCGAACACGTCCACCAGCACGGCTTCCGGCTCCCCGCCGAGGAGCGCGTGCGGCGCGTGACGGGGCAGGGCCTCACCGACACGGACTTCCTGTCGTATCTGCGTAACAAGTACGGCGCGCTCCACGGCATCGCGCCCTGAGGGGCGCTGGGCGGGCGCTCCCGTCAGAAGGAGAACAGCAGGGGACGGCAGGCGCGGGCCAGCCGCAGCGCGTCCCTGGCGAGCGCGTGGGAGCCGGGGTCCTCGGCGTCCAGCCACGCGGCGCGCGCCACCTGGTTGCTCAGCTCGAAGCAGAGGCTGGCCGTCCGCCGCGCCAGCCGGCTCTCCTTGCGCAGCGCGCGCACGTTGAGCTCGCACAGCTCCGCGCACTGGCGCAGCGTGCGCACCGCCTCGCTGCTGAGCGTCTGACCCCGGGCCACCAGCCGCGCCATGCCCTCCTCGCACGCGGCCTGGCATTGGAGGCTCGCGTCGATGCAACGGGTCAGGTCACCTCTGGCACCACCCAGCCTGGTTCCCGTCATGGCCATCCACCTCCTGGGGGACGATAAGGGTATGCCCACCACGGTTGGCAGCAACTGGAAGTGAGAGTCCGAGACGCGCTTGTTAAACGGTGACCATGCCCAGACTCACCCTCATCCCCCCAGAGGTCGACGCGTACGCGCTCGCGCACACCACGCCACCGGAGCCGCTTCTCGCGGAACTCCAGGAGTTCACCTATGCCACCCTGCCGTCGGCGGGGATGCAGGTGGGCGTCACTGCGGGCACCTTCCTGCGGATGCTCGTCGCCCTGACGGGGGCGCGGCGCGTGCTGGAGATAGGAACCTTCACGGGTTACTCGGCGCTGATGATGGCCGGGGCGCTCCCGGACGACGGCGAGCTCATCACCTGCGACATCAACCCTCGTCACGCGGAGGTGGCGCAGCGGTTCTTCGACCGGAGTCCGCATGGCCGGAAAATCCAGCTCCGGCTCGGGGCTGCCCTGGAAACCCTGGAGACGCTGCGGGGGCCGTTCGACCTGGTGTTCATCGACGCGGACAAGGGTGGGTATGGGGCGTACTGGGACGCGGTGGTGCCGAAGGTGCGGCCCGGGGGGCTGGTGGTGGCGGACAACGTGCTGTGGTCCGGGCGGGTGCTGAGCCCGGAGGCGCCGGACGACCACGCGGTGGTGGCCTTCAACGCGAAGGCGGCGGCGGACCCGCGCGTGGAGCAGGTGCTGCTGACGGTGCGGGACGGGATGCTGCTGGCGCGCAAGCGCTGAGGGCCTGGGGCCGTCAGTAGCGCGCGAGGAAGCGCTCCAGGCCGGGGCCCAGGGCCTCGCGCCGGGCGATGCACAGGTCCACGCGCTCCAGCGTCTGGGCCAGCGCGCGCTCGCCGCCCGCGAAGTCGTGGGCGCGCGGGCCGAAGAAGTCGGCCACCTGCTGGCGGTGGTTCGCGTCGCAGAAGAAGCCGCCGGTGGTGAGCAGCCACGTGGACAGGTCGCGTGGCAGCCGCTCGCGCAGGGCGTCGAAGTGCTCGCGCAGGAAGGCGAAGGCGGCCGGGCGGGTGGAGGTCTCGGAGAGCAGGCCGAAGAGGAGGGGCAGGGCCTCGCGCGCGTCCACCTCCGGCGCCAGCATCAGCTCCAGGCCCGCGCGGGCGAGCGTGGCGTCGCGGAAGCCCCCCAGCGCGACGAAGAGCAGCTCGCGCTCGGAGCCGGTGGAGGCCGAGCGCACGGCCTCGCGCAGCTTCTGGTGCAGCGCCGCGTCGCCCGTCGCCGCGGCCGCCAGGAGGACGGCGTCCACGTCCTCGGCGGCCAGCGAGGCGCGGTCCTCCAGCCAGCGGGCGGTCAGTCGCCGGGCCTCGGCGCGCAGCTCCGGGTCGGCGCCCACGGTGGCCGCCATCCACAGCAGGGTGGGGCGGCTCTGGCGCACGTCGTCGCTCTCGCCCGGCTTCGACACGAAGCCCACCGCGCGGGCCCTCGCGCCGAACAGGCCGCGCACGAAGCGCGCCCGGTGGGCCTGCATCGCGGAGGAGACGAAGTCCGCGGGCAGGCTGTCCACCACGCCCGCCGCGCTGCTCACCAGCGTCGCGTCGCCCGTGCCCAGCCGCGACACCAGGGCGAGCGCCTGCCCCACGTCCAGCTCGCCGTTGCCCAGGAGCGCCCGCGCGTCGTCCAGGAGCACCAGCCGCTCCGCCACGCTCAGCCGCGCGCCGCCCCGCCGCGCCAGCCGGGCCAGCCCCTCCCCGCCCAGCACCGCGTGGTAGTACCCGCGCGCGTCCGCGTTGGGGTGGACCCAGTCCGGGCAGCCCTTCGCCTCCGTCAGCTCCAGCGCCCCGGTGGGGCCCTCCAGCAGGGTGCAGGCGCGGCCCTCCGTGGCCCCGGCGCCGTAGCGCACGCACAGGGGCACGCGCCAGGTGGGCGCCGCGCCCTCCTCGCCCTTCGAGCCGAGCGGCAGGTAGCGGCGCTGCGACAGCGAAAGCCGGGGCGCGGCGCCCCGGGGACACTGGAGCTCCATGGCGACGAGCGGCACGCCGGGCTGGTCCAGGAAGGTGGAGAAGGTGGGGCCCACGTCGCGGCCGGTGGCCGTGGAGAGCGCCTGGAAGAAGTCCGCGGTGGTGGCGGTCCCGCCCGCGTGCTCGGCGAGGTACGCGCGCACGCCGCGCTGGAAGGCCGCGTCGCCCACCCACGCCTCGAACATGGCCAGCACCGCGGCGCCCTTGCCGTAGGTGATGGCGTCGAAGGCGCTGTGGATGTCGCCCGGGGTGGCGATGGGCTGGCGGATGCAGCGCGCGTTGACGAGCTGGTCGGCGCGCATGGCGTCGCCCCGCGCCTCCACGCGCCGGGCCGCGCCGTTCCACTCCGGCTTCCAGCGCGTCACCACCTTGATGGCGAGCCAGTCCGCGAAGGACTCGTTGAGCCACAGGTCGTCCCACCAGTCCGGCGTGACGAGGTTGCCGAACCACTGGTGCGCCAGTTCGTGCGCCTGGGTCTCCGCGAAGGCGCGCTGGCGCGGCTGCGTGTCCTGCTCCCGGCGCCCCAGCATCAGCGGCGCCCCGAAGGTGATGAGGCCCGGATGCTCCATGGCGCCGCTCATCCCCCCGGGCAGCGCGAGCACGTCCAGCTTGGCGTAGGGGTAGGGCGAGCCGAACCACGCCTCCAGCTCCTCGAGCAGCGGGCCGGTGACGGAGGCGGCCCAGCGCGCCTCGTCCCCGCGGCCCCGGGGCACCAGCATGCGCACGGGCACCTGACGCTGGCCCGCGCGGCCCGCGTCCACCACGTCGAAGGGGCCCACCGCGAAGGCGACGAGATAGGTGGGCAGGGGCGGCGTCGGCTGGAAGCGCACCGTCTTCCACCCCTCCGCCTCCGCCCGCTCGGCGCGCACGGGCGTGTTGGAGAAGGCGGCGTCCTCGCCGCGCACGCGCAGCGTCAGCTCCCAGGGAATCTTGAAGGTGGGCTCGTCGAAGCAGGGGAAGGCGCGGCGGGCGTACAGCGCCTGGAACTGCGTCATCGCGTACCAGCGGCCCGCCTCCTGCTCGCGGAAGACGCCGCTGTCCTCCTTGTCCCGCGCGCGCCCGGTGTACTCGACATGCAGCGTGACGCCGCCGGGTCCCACGGGCTCTCGCGGGACGAAGACGAGCAGGTCCTCGCCCACGGGCATGGCCTCCATGGGCACGCTCGCCCCACCCACCTGGAACGCGCCCCCCGTCACCGTCAGCTCCGCGCCGTGCAGCCACACCGCGCGGGTGGCCTCCGGCAGCGACAGCTCGATGTCCACCGTCCCCCGGAACGTCTCCTGGCGCGGGTCCAGCTCCAGCGTCACCGCCTGCCGCGTGGGCCGCACGCGCGGGTCCAGCCTCAGCCCGGGCGGCGTGAGGACCCGCTGGGCCTCCTCGGAGGGCTGCTTGGGCGCGGAGGCGGCGGGGCGGACGACGGGCGCGGGGACGGACTCGCGGGAGGACGCCGCGCAGCCGGCGAGCAGCAGCGCCAGCGGGAGGGGGAGTCCGAAGAACGCGCCGAGGTGTCCGAACCGCATCGCGAAGCCCTCCCTCCGACCGCCGGGGCGTGACCCGTGCCGTGGGCCATTCCACCACCGACGTGCCGTGCGCGATAGCGTCTCGCGGCGGGGTCCGCCCTGACGCACCACCCGGGCGCGGCCGCGCTTCAGCCCTGGGCGGCGGGGTAGGGCGCGAGCAGCTCCACGAGCGCGGCGCCGTACAGCTTCAGCCGCTTGTCGCCGAAGTAGGGCAGCCGGGCGAGCTCGTCGAGGCTTTGGGGCGGGTGGGCGATGAGCGCGTCCATCAGCGGGTTGGTGAGCACCACGCTGGGCGTCACCTTGCGCTCGGTGGCCTTCTCCACGCGGAACGCCTTGAGCAGCTCCTCGCGCTTGCGGCGGTTGGCGTCCTTGGGACCCTTGGCCTCGCGCTCCGGCGCCAGCTCGCCCCGGAGGGACTTGTCCTGCTGCTCGCGGACGATGGCGAGCACCTCGTCGCCGTGGGCGCGGACGAACGCGCCGCGCACGCCCGCCGCGCGCGCCAGGTCCCGGGGGGTGGAAGGCACGCGCGTGGCGATGTCCGCCAGCGCCATGTTGGAGAGCATGCGCCCCATGGGGACGTTCTCCTTCTCCGCCCACTCCAGCCGCTTGCGGTGCAGCGCGTGGGCGATGGCGTGGGCCAGCGTCAGCTGCGCGGCGGACAGCCCGGAGCGCGGCAGCTTCGGCTTGTAGTCCGCCCCCACGTCGGGGCGCGCCACGGCCTCGTCGCACAGCCGCTCGCAGTCGAGCAGCACCTCCTCGAAGATGCCGGCCTCCTCGCAGGCCGCGCGCACCTGGCGGCCCAGCTCGCACAGGTAGCGCACGTCGTTGGCGATGTACTCGTGCATGCCCGGGGGCAGCGGACGCAGCGAGAAGTCGGATTGCTGGTGTTCCTTCGGCAGCTCCACGCCCAGTCGCTCGCGGGCGATGTCCGCCAGGCCCACCTTGGGCCAGCCCAGCAGGGTGGCCGCGCGGTGCGTGTCGAACAGACCCCGCACCCGCACGCCCGCCTCCGCCAGGAACTGGAGGTCGCCCTGGGCGGCGTGGAAGAACTTGGTGCGCCCCGGGTCGCCCAGCAGCGGGGCGAGCAGCCGCGCCTCCACGCCGGGCTGGAGCGTGTCGAACAGGAAGACGTCGTGGTCGGTGCCGACCTGGACGAAGCACAGGCGGGCGCGGAAGGCGTGCATGGAGTCGGCCTCCAGGTCCACGGCCAGCTCGCTCGTGGCCTCCAGCTTCTGGATGGCGCCCTGGGCTCCAGCGGCATCCACCACGTCCACATCACCCTGCGGGTAGGTTGGCATCGCGCTGGGCAGGCTAGCGGACCGGACCGCCTGAATGACGTGTTTTTTCCCGGGCCGCCGCTAGGATGGCCACGCCGATGAACGACGTCCAGCGCCTGGAAAAGACTCTGCTCGGCCACATGGGCCGGGCCATCGCGGACCACCGCCTCATCGAGGACGGGGACCGCATCATGGTGGGTGTGTCCGGAGGCAAGGACTCCTACACCATGCTCTACCTGCTCCGGGAGCTTCAGCGTCGCGCGCCGGTGAAGTTCGACTTGCTCGCGGTGAACCTGGACCAGGGGCATCCGGGGTTCCCCGGACACATCCTGGAGGAGTACTTCCAGAAGGAGGGGTACGCCTACAAGATGCTGAAGGAGGATACCTACAGCATCGTCCTGGAGAAGACGCCTCCGGGGAAGACCCAGTGCGCGGTGTGCTCGCGCATGCGGCGGGGCATCCTCTACACGTCGGCGGTGGACATGGGGTGCACGAAGATCGCCCTGGGCCACCACCGCGACGACCTCATCCACACGCTGCTGCTCAACCTGTTCTTCGCCGGCTCCATCAAGGCGATGCCGCCGCTGCTCAAGAGCGACGACGGGCGCAACGTGGTCATCCGGCCGTTGTGCTACGCGCCGGAGAAGGACATCGCGAGGTTCGCGGAGCTGAAGGGGTTCCCCATCATCCCCTGCGATTTGTGCGGCTCGCAGGAGAACCTCCAGCGCAAGCGGATGCAGAAGCTGGTGGAGGATTTGGGCAAGGAGATTCCCAACGTCCGCCAGAGCCTCCTGAACGCGATGGCCAACGTGCGGCCGTCGCATCTGCTGGACCGCTCGCTCAATCCGGATCCGCTCAACGCGGTGGACGAGGCGGCGGCGGCGAAGATCGAAACGCAGGACACGCAAGGGGGAGCCAGTCCATGGCTCGAGAGCAGGCAGTGAGCGCGCGCAAGGAGCGCAACGCCGCGTTGGTGGAGGTGATGCTGCTGGCGGCGATGGCCGACGGCCGTGTCTCGCAGCGGGAGATGACCACGCTCATCAGCCGGGTGCTGGAGCGCCCGGAGTTCGAGGGGACCCGTCCGGAGGAGCTCAACGCGCTGGTGGAGTCCAGCGCCGCGCGGCTGTCGGAGGCGCGCAACCTGGAGGACGTGCTGGCGTCGCTGCGGCGGCGGCTGCCGGACCACAAGAACCGGATGCTGGCGTTCGGGCTGGCGGCGGCGGTGGCGCTGGCGGACCAGCGGGCCACGCGCACGGAGCTGGGGCTGCTCAAGACGTTCCAGGCGGCGCTGGGCATCTCCGAGGACGAGGTGGCGCAAATCATCGACGTCATCGAGAACGGCGGCAGCCTGGCGGAGGCGTTGGGCGAGCCGCTGGAGCGGCTGTACGCGGAGGTCATGGTGCTGGTGAGCGCGGCGGATGGCCGGCTCAAGGAGGCGGAGGCCCGGGCGCTGGTGGAGAGCTTCGCGGCGGACCCCCTCTTCGAGAACGTCAGCCCGGAGCGGGCCCAGAGCTTCGTCAGCGAGGCGGTGGTGGCCCTGTCCGCGGAGGGGCTGCCCCAGCGGCTCCAGGTGCTGGCGCACGGCCTGACGACGCACCCCCAGCGGGTGAAGGCCTTCCGGCTGGCCACGAAGATCGCCCACGCCGGGGGGGAGCCCAGCTCGGCGGAGCAGCGCATCCTCGACATGCTCCAGGCGACCTTCGGTCTGGCCGACGATGAAGTGGCGCGCCTGGGCAGGGAGGGGTAGTTAGGGGCCTGCATGACCCTGGAAAGCCCCCACGCGCCGAGACACTCCTTCCGCTTCGGTCTTCCTCCGTCCCTCGGCAGTGAGACCGCGCGGGAGCGCGCGGACCGGCTGGCCTCCTTCCTCCAGCGGGCGCTGGGCAAGCTGGTGGAGGTGAACGTCGCCACCAGCTACGAGACGCTCGCCAAGGACCTGCTCTCCGGCCGCGCCGACGCGGCCTGGGCGCCGCCCTTCGTGTGCGCTCGCATGGAGGCCATGGGCGTGCGGGTGGTGGTGCGCGGGGTGCGCCGGGGCATGTCGTCCTACCGCTCCGCGCTGGTGTGCCGCGCGGGGGCGGGGTTGTCCGTCGACCGGCTCAAGGGCACCACGGCCGTGTGGGTGGACCGGGATTCGGTGGCGGGCTACCTGCTGCCCACGGCCTACCTGAAGGCGCAGGGGCTGGAGCCGACGCGGGCCTTCTTCGCGCAGCACTTCACGGGCTCCTACCGGGGCGCGCTGGAGGCGGTGCTGGAGGGCAAGGCGGACGTGACGAGCGTGTTCTGCCCGCCGTCCTCCACGGGGCTGACGTACGCCACGGGCGTGGACGACGTGCTCGGTGCGGGCTCGGGCCGGCGGTTCGACCTCATCGCCTACACGGACGAGGCGCCCAACGACGGCGTGCCGGTGGCCATGGGGCTGCCGCCGCAGCTGGTGACGTCGCTGGAGACGACGCTGCTGGGGCTCCAGGCCACGCCCGAGGGCACGTCGCTGCTCAAGGACATCTTCAACGCGGAGCGCTTCGAACCGGCGCCGCGCATGGGCTACCGCGCGCTGTACCGCGTGGCGCTCGCGAGCCTGTAGGCCAGGGGCCCTGGCGCCCGTGCGTGCTTGTCGCGGCGCGGCGGGCGATTTCGCGTGGACGCTCCTTCCGCGCGGTGCACGATGTCGCGCATGAGCGAGAACGCGAAGAGCTACGAGGGTGGTTGCCACTGTGGGCGCGTGCGGTACGAGGTGAAGGTCGACCTGTCGCAGCCGGTGGTGACCTGTAACTGTTCCATCTGTCAGAAGTCCGGGACGATGCTGGCCTTCGTCCCCACGGCGCAGTTCACGCTGCGCTCGGGGCAGGAGGCGCTGACCGACTACCAGTTCAACAAGAAGGTCATCCACCACCTGTTCTGCTCCACCTGTGGCGTGCGCTCCTTCGCGCGCGGCTCCACGCCGGATGGCAAGGAGATGATCGCCATCAACGCGCGCTGCCTGGATGGCGTCGACGCGGCCTCCCTCAAGACGATGCCGGTCGACGGCCGCAGCTTCTGACGTCACGCGGGGGTCCGGGCGCCCGGGCGGAGGCCCGTCGCCCGGTTGCCCGGCTGTCGTGGCTTCGCCCCGCGGCCCTGGAGCGCGCCGAGGAGGCCTCGAGCGAGGCCCCGCCGCCCTCCCGGAGGCCATGCGTGGGGCTTCCCTGCCCATGACTTGCGTCGGGACTCGACGCGCCTTAAACTGAACCATATGGTTCAGCATCAAGCGCGACTCGATGCGACGTTCGGAGCGCTGGCGGATGGCACCCGCCGGGGTGTCCTGGAGCGGTTGGGACGGGGCGAGGCCTCCATCAGCGAGCTGGCGGAGCGCTTCGACATGACGCTGACGGGCATGAAGAAGCACGTGCACGTGCTCGAGGAAGCGGGGCTGGTCACCACCGAGAAGCAGGGGCGGGTGAGGACCTGCCGGCTGGGGCCTCGCCGCCTGGAGGAGGAGGCGGCGTGGATCGACGGCTATCGGCGCATGTTGGAGGCGCGGCTCGACCGGCTCGGCGAGTTCCTCGCGCACGAGAAGAAAGGGGAGGACACATGAGCAAGTCATCGAACAAGGCCGTCGTCACACTGCCGACCGAACGGGAGATACGCGTCGAGCGCGTCTTCGAGGCCCCTCGCGAGCGGGTCTGGCGCGCGATGACGGACCCGAAGCAGGTGGCGCGGTGGTGGGGGCGGGGCCACCTGCTCGTCGTGGAGCGCCTCGAGGTGGAGCGCGGCGGTCATTGGCGCTTCGTCGAGCATGCCGAGGACGGGGTCCACGGCTTCGAGGGGCGCTTCCGCGAGGTGTCCCCGCCCGAGCGCATGGTCCAGACGTTCGAGTGGGACGGCATGCCCGGCCACGTCATCGTCAACACCACGACGCTGGAGGACCTGGGAGACGGGCGAACGCGGGTGGTGACGACGTCGCTCTTCCACACGACAGAGGAGCGCGACGGCATGGCGGCCTCCGACATGGCGGAGGGGCTCGAGCAGAGCCAGCGCGCGCTGGACGCGCTGCTCGCCCAGGAGCCGGACGCGGGCGCGGCCCCCCAGACGCCGGAGCAGGAGGTCCGCGCGGAGTTCGAGCAGTGGTTCGTGGACACGGCGAGGCGGGACCTCGATGCCCTGATGAGCAAGATTGCCGACGACGCGGTGTCCTACGAGCACGACGCTCCACTCCAGCATGTCGGCATCGCGGCCATCCGCGAGGTGTGTCGTCGCGGCTTCGAGCTCTCTCCCGGGGAGATTCACTGGGAGGTGCCGGACCTCGAGGTGCTCGTGCGGGGCGACCTCGCGGTGACCTGGGGGCTCAATCGGATGTACGGGCAGGGGCCGGATGGCGCGCGGTTCGAATCCTGGTCCCGGGGAACGCGCGTCTTCCAGAAGCGCGACGGGCGCTGGAAGATGATTCACGAGCACGTGTCCTTCCCGTACGACCCGGAGACGGGACAGGCGAGGACGGACCTGCGGCCATGAGTGACGACGAGGTGGCCATTCGCGAGCTCATCGCGCGCTGGGTGGACGCGATTCGCGCGGGGGAGCTCGCGGCGGTGCTCGCCCCCCACCCGGAGGATGTCGTGCTGTTCGACGTCACGCCGCCGCTCGAGGCCCGGGGGCTCGCCGCGTACCGGCGTCACTGGGAGCCCTTCCTCTTGGACGGGCCTCATGAGGACTTCGAGCTGGGCGGGCTCCGACTCGTGGTCGGCGACACCGTGGCCTTTGCCCACGCGTCGGTGAAGCTCTCGGACGGCCCCGACTTCGCGGTGCGCCTGACGCTGGGCCTCGAGAAGCGCGGCGGTCGGTGGTGGCTGGTCCACGAGCACCACTCCGCGCCCGTCGGGAGCGGGTGACGAGGGCGGGACTTGCTCCGCCCTGTCAGGGCGCTGGCGCCATCGCGCGCCATCCGCCCGGGCGCGAGGGGGCCCCCTCCCCAAGGCCCCTGTCGCCGGACATCCAGGCGCGTACGCCACCCTCCACCCCGGCCCGGGAGGCGCGCGGCCGCGCCAGCTAGCCTTCGGGGTCTTCCTCGGAGGCGCGGGACGGGACGCGCTTGGGCGCCGAGCCGTCATCGGGCTTCGCGGTCCGCGCCACGCCCTGTCTCGCGGGAGGCGCGGTGGGCGGCCGTCCGGAGCCCGTGTCCGGGTTGCGGGGACGCGTCGGCTGCGGGGCCGCCATCATGGGGAGCGTGGCGGGCGAGGAGCCCGTGCCCGTCCGACGCGCGGGCGCCGCGAGCGGAGACGAACCCGTCCCCGTGCCCTGCGGCCTGGCCTGCGCGGCCTTGGGGGACATGGGCGCCGTCGTCGACCCACCCGGCGTGGTGCGGGGCGCGGCCTTCTGCTCCTGCGCCGCCGCCGCGGCCTGCTGGCGCGCCGCGAGGCGCGGGTCGTAGTGGATGACGGTGGGCTCGGCGGCGAGGCGCTCCTCCTCCAGCTCCTCCGCGTACATGTCCGTCATGAACGCCGCGAGGTGCGCGGGCGTCGCGTGCAGCTTCTGCTGGAGCAGGAACTCGTCGAGCGCCAGCTGCACCTCCCCGGCCGAGGAGAAGCGCTCGTCGCGCTTGCGGGCCAGGGCCTTGAGGACGATGGCGTCCAGCGCCTTGGGGACGTCCGGCACCACCTCCGACGGAGGGATGATCTTCGTCCCCACCACCGCCTTGAGCGTGGCGATCTCCGTGTCGCGCTTGAACAGGCGCTGGTGCGTCAAGAGCTCGTAGAACACCGTGCCCAGGCCGAACACGTCCGAGCGCGAATCCAGCGGCTCGCCCCGCGCCTGCTCCGGCGACATGTAGGCGTGCTTGCCCTTGATGGTGCCCACCACCGTCTGGGAGAACTTCCCGGACGCCTTGGCCACGCCGAAGTCGATGAGCTTGACCCCGCCGTTGTAGCCGACGAGCACGTTCTGCGGGGACACGTCCCGGTGGATCAACGCCAGGTGCCGCCCGGAGGGGCTGCGGGCGTTGTGCGCCGCGTCCAACCCCGCCGCCGCGTCCGCGATGATGCGGCACTTGAGCCCCAGCGGAATCGCCACCTTGCGCTGCTGGGCGCGCACGCCGAGCGGGCCCACCGCCTCGCCATGCACGTACTCCATGGCGATGTAGTACTGCCCGTCCACGTCGCCCAGGTCGTAGATCTGCGCGATGTTGGGGTGGTTGAGGTGCGCGGCGATGCGCCCCTCGTCGAGGAACATCTCGATGAACTCGTCGTCCTCGGACAGGTGGGGCAACAGCCGCTTCACCACCAGCAGCTTCTGGAACCCCACGGGCCCCTTCTGCCGCGCCAGATAGACAGCGCCCATCCCGCCGATGGCGATCTTCCGCAGCAGTTCGTAGCGGCCGAATGTCTCCACGTCGCCCGGTACGATAGCCGCCAGGGGCCCACAGGCGGAAGACCGCCTCGCGTCATTTCCCCTCATTTCCAGAGGGGCCCGCCAACCTCGACGCGGCGCGCGAAACGTCTCAGGGCTGTTTCGTGGGGGCCTTGCACACGCTGCGGTAGCGCACCTCCACCGTCTGTCCGGGCCTGGGCACCGCCGCGCCGTTGAAGACGATGGCGTTGGCGTCGGCGTCGTAGGTCCACTGTGACTCCGGCACCGGCTGGCCCTGCACGCGCACGCTCATCTCCGCCTGGCCCATGGGGTCCGCGGTGAGCGGGAAGTCCGCCTGCAGGTCGCCGGCGCGCTGGATGACGGAGTCGAGCAGCGGCCGGTAGTCGCCATCGCAGATGGACTCCACGCGCCCGCCGGTGCCGCGCGCCACGGAGATGAAGCGGTCCGCGTCGTCACCCGCCGTGGTGCAGCGGCTGTCGGTGGGCACCAGCGCGTAGAGCTGGCTGCGGTGGGACATGCCCGTGCCCTTGAGCGTCTGGAGGAACTGGATGTAGCTGTCCGGCGTGAAGCCGGAGTTGTCGTCCTCGTCCGCGAGCACCACCACCGCCATGCGCGCCGCCGGGCGGGTGAAGCCCCAGTTGCCGTCGTTGGGCTGGGCGGTGCGCGGGTCGTCCGTCTGCTCCGACAGGGGCGCGGACAGCGCCTGGCGCATCGTCTCCAGGCCCTGCACCAGGTTGTGACACAGGCCCACCTCGAGGTTGGCCTGCAGGCCCGTGGCCGCGTTGGGGCTGTTGCTCGACAGCACGCGCGCGCGGTTGCCGTCCACGGGGAAGAGGCGCCCGGCCTCGCCGCCGTTGGCGCCGCCGCCGCACTGCGGGCCGCGTTGCACCAGGCCCGTGCTGGTGACGCCCACGCGCACGTCCACACCCTGCTCCCGCGCGTAGTCCAGCCAGCCGGGGATCGCCGACTGGAGGCGGTCCTGGTAGGGCCCCATCGTCGTGGTGTTGGAGACGACGAAGAGCACGTCGAGCTGGCTGTCGGTGCCCTGCGTGTAGCGGTCCACCTGGATGCCCTCGTGGTTCGTCTCGCCAATCAGCGGCACGAGGAACGGCGAGGGCTCGTTGGCCACGCGCAGGTACAGCGGAGAGAAGTGCTGGCCCAGCGTGTCGCGCGCGTAGTCCACCTCCAGCTCGAAGCCCTCGCCGGCCTGCAGCGTGCGCGGCTGGAGGATGGGCGTGAGCAGCGAGAACTGCCCGCTGGTGCCATTGCCGATGTCCGCGCTCATGACGGTGAGCGGCTCGCTGCACCGGTTGGAGATGTACGTCTTGCGCGGCGCGGCGGCGCAGTCGAAGCGGATGGGGCCGAAGTCCACGTAGGTCGGCGTGGCGACCAGGCAGCTCGTGCGCGACACGCCCTTGAGGGGCAGCGTCACCGTGGGGTGCGCCGGGTTGTTCACCGTCAGCTTCAGCTCGCCGGTGTACGTGCCCTCCGCCTGGGGACGGAAGGCCACCATGGCGCTGAAGGCCGTGTCGTAGAGCACCACGCCGCCGGTGAGCGCGCCGCCCGGCATGAAGAAGGCGCCGCCCGCGTCGTTGGACAGGTGGACGTCCTTCACCGCGCACTCACCCCGGCCGGGGTTGCGGAAGTAGAAGCCCTGCACCGCGCCACGTCCGGGCACCACGTTGCCGAAGTCCATCTCCGGCTGCGGCAAGAGCTCGAACTCGCAGGGGCCGCTGGTGCGCGCGCGGCCGGTGAGCAGGATTTCGCGCTCCGGGTTGAACAGGTCGTCCGAGCGCACGCGCAGCCGCGCCAGGAATCCGCCCTCCGACGTGGGCTCGAAGAAGACCTTCAGCTCCAGCGCGTCGTTGCCCGGGGCGATCTCCAACCCGCCGGACTCCAGCGTGGGCCACGCGCCCGCGGCCCACGGGTAGGTCTGCGTGCCCCGCGTGGGCGCGCCCACGCTGAACTGCGGGCTGTCGCCATCCGCGCTCACCCCGATGAAGCGCAGCGAGCCGTTGGTGCCCGCGTTGGTGATGCGGATGACCTGCTCCACCTTGCCGCCCACCGGCAGCTCGCCGAAGTCGAGCGTCACCGGCGTCACCGCCAGGGTGGGCCGGCCGCCGCGCGCGTCCAGGATGACCTTGGACTGCCGGTCCTTGTCCGACGCGTAGTGCACCTCCAGGTCCCCCACGTTGGGGCCGGAGTAGCGCGCGGCGAACTCCATGGGCAGCTCCACCACCTCGCCCGGCTGCACCGTGGTGCCCTCCGGCTTGGTCAGCGGGACGAAGGCGAAGTCGCTGGTGACCAGCCGGGAGATGGTCACCGGGCGCCAGGTGATGTTGCGCGCGCGCGTGAAGGACTGGGTGCGCTCGTGCACCGGAATCTGGTCGAACGGCACCGGCGCCGGGTCGAACACGAAGGCGCTGGCCACCGAGTTGCCCTTGAGGTCCACCACGGACGGGGTGCAGCCCTCGCACGAGCGCACCTCCAGCCGCGCGCCCATGGCGCCCAGCGCGCGCGGCAGGTACCGGGTCGCCACCTTGCGCGAGGACTGGGGCGGGATGGTGATGGTGTCCGGGGTGAACGGGTCCGGCCAGTCGCCGCGCACCTCCAGCGTCAGGGGCAGGTCCACCGGGTTGGTGATGGTCACCTCGAGCGTGCGCTCGCTGTCCACCTCCAGCGTCTCGTAGTCGAGCAGCGGCGGCTCGATGCCGACCTGCGTGGGCGTGCCCAGGCCCATCAGCCGCACCTGGGCCTGCGAGCCCTGGTTGGCGTCCGTCGCCACGTGCACCATCTCCTCGGACACGCCCTCCGCCAGGGGATGGAAGCGCACCCGCACCAGGTGCGACTCGCCCGGCATCACCCGCCCGCCGCCGTCCGCCAGCTCCACCTCGTACGAAGGGTTGCCGACGAGCGCCAGCGCCTCGATGGCGAAGAAGGGCACATAGCCGACGTTGCGGATGCGCACCTCGCGCTCCCGCCACTCGCCCACCGGCACCTCGCCGAAGTCGAGCACGTCCATGTCCACCACCGCGGTCGCCTGCACCGAGCGGGTCTCATCCCCCTCGTGGCACCCCATCGCGGTCGTGACGAGCACCGCCAACGCGAGGACTCGCCCCCTCAACCCCATCCCCATTGTCCGCTCCTCACCCTTCTCCGCACACGCGCCCGTCTGGGTCTTGGGCGCGTGATCCACCCACCCCGCTTCAATCAATTCGCATACCAACCCGAGAGGCCGAGGACGGTGTCCTGAATTCAAGGGGTTGAGATGCAAAGTGGCCGGACTGATGGCCGGAGTGAACGCGGGTGCCCTGGAAGGAGTAAGAGTTTTCCCTGCGTTCCGACCGGATGGCGGGCGTCAGCGGATGAAGGTGGCCAACACCCGGGCGACCTCGGAGGGCCGCTCCATGTGCACGTGGTGTCCGCCGGGGAACACGTGGGGCGTCCCGACGAGCGTGGGCAGCGCCTCCAGCCGGGCCCGCAGCCGCTGGGGAGCGGGTGTCAGGCCCTGCTCACCCCGGATGAGCTGCACCGGACAGGTGACGGCCGCCTGGAGGGCCAGCCACTGCGCCTCGTCGTAGCCCTGGGCGAAGCGGCGGCGGTGGCGAGGGTCGAACGTGAAGGCCACGCCCCCCTCGAAGGGCTCGGTGCCGTGCCGCGCCAGGTGCAGCGCGGCGGCCTCCGGCAGGGAGGGGTTGTTCTCCCGCAGGCGCGCGGCGGCGGCCGCCACGTCCGGGTAGCGCTTGCGGTGGGGCGGCCGGCGCGAGTCGTCCAGGAAGGCCCGCAGCCGCTCCACCGCGACGCGCGGCTCGCCGCCGGTGGGGCCCAGGCTCTCGATGAGGGAGACCGTCAGCACGCGCCCGGGGCGCGCGGCCGCGTACGTCAGCGCGACGATGCCGCCCAGCGAGTGGCCCACCAGGTGCGCCCGCTCCAGGCCCAGCCCGTCCAGGGCGGCCTCCACGTCGAGCGCGTGGTCGGCGGATTGGTAGTGGGCCTCGGGCGGCGCGTGCGCGCTCCGGCCCATGCCCCGGAAGTCGAGCAGCGCCAGGCGCCAGTGCGCCGGCACGTGCTCGAGGAGGGCATCGAAGGAGTGGGAGTGGTCCAACCAGCCGTGGAGGAAGAGCACCGCGGGCGCGTCCGCGGGCGCCGGACGGTGGCGCACGTGCAGACGCAGGCCCTGGGCATCGACGAAGAGGGACTCGGGGGATGGGGACACGGGCGGCTCCTGCCCCCGTGCCTTATCCGTTTGTCCGGCGCCCGCCTAGCGAGGCTGCGCGGGAGGTCGCGGCGGCCCGCCGCTGTCCGGCTTGGACATCACCAACGCCAGCTGACGCGCCTGGTTCTCCGTGGCGCACCGGTACTCCTGGACCTTCCCGTTCTCTTTCTCGATGCGGAGCACCCAGACGTCGTTTTCCTTCGTCACGTTCGGACGATGAGACATGGCGGTTCCTCCCCACTGCGGGGCATAAGCACGTCTCGTGCCCGACAAGCCGCATGGAGCCAAAGGCTTGATATTCCGGCGCACCTGCCCGCACGGGTTGGGCGAGGTGACAAATTTCGACCCGGTTTGCGACAAATTTTGGATCACGACCCTGACAAACGTTGCGTAGTACCGCGGGGCTGGGTCCAGAGGGACCTGCGGCCGAGACATCGCGAGACATGGCTCACGGGACGTCAGGCCATTCCCAGACGGAGCGGTAGCCGCCGTTCGTTTGTGTTCCTTCGATGAAGCGCGCGTAGAAGGGGTGGCCGCTCAGGGTGGCGGAGTCGCCCACGACGAAGAGGTGGCGGCGGGCGCGGGTGAGGGCGACGTTGACGCGGCGCAGGTCGGTGAGGAAGCCGAGCTGGCCCTCGCCGTTGGAGCGGGTGAGGGAGACGAGGACGGCGTCCTTCTCCCGGCCCTGGAAGGCGTCCACCGTGTCGACCTCGACCTCCGGGGCGAAGGGCTCCAGCCGCTCACGCAGGCGCAGGGCCTGGGCGCTGTAGGGGGCAATCACGGCCAGCTCGCGCTGGGGCAGGCCCGCGGCGAGCAGGGCGCGGACGCGGGCCTCGACGAGGTCCGCCTCGCCGGTGTTGAAGAGGCTGCGCGTGGTGGGCTCCACCTCCTCCTCGAAGCCCTTGCCGGCGGTGTCGAGGAAGAGGACGGGAGGGGCGTCCACGTCCGCGCCGGGGGTGAGCACCTGCGCGAGCACGCGGTGGGCGACGGACGGGTGGGCGCGCAGCTGGCCGCCGTACATCTCGCGCGAGGGGAAGTCCATGATGCGCTCGTTCATCCGGTACTGCTCGCGCAGCATGCGCTTGACGCCGTCGCCGTGGTCGGCGAGCAGCCGCTCGAAGAGGCTCACCGCGAGCCCCGCCCTCGCGGCCTCCTGCGAGAGGACGGTGGGCGGCAGCTGCTGCGGGTCTCCGGCGAGGATGACGATGGGGGCGCGCAGGAAGCCCAAAAGCGTCAGGGGTTCGGTGGCCTGGGTGGCCTCGTCGAGCAGGGCGAGGTCGAACGCCTCCCCGGAGAGCACGCCGGAGTCGAGGCTGGCCAGGGTGACGCAGACCACGTCCGCGTTGGCGAGCACCGCGCGCACCGCCTTGCGCTCCAATGTGCGCGCCTCGTCGAGCAGGGCCTTGGCCTCCGTGGTGGACGCGCGGGCGTTGGCGAAGCGCTCGCGGCTGCGGCCCTGGGTGCGCTGGCGGCGCGCGTAGCCCAGCAGGGAGAAGGCCTCGTCGAACAAATCCCTGGAGATGACGCGGTCGGGGTGCTCCTCCACGACGATGTCCAGCGTGTGCTCCTGGAGGCGGGGGGCGACGCGGGCGGGGTGGCCCACGCGGATGGCGCGCAGGCCCTGGGCGAGGCACAGGTCCAGCAGGTGGTCCACGCCAGCGTTGCTGGCCGCGGTGCACAGCAGGCGCTGGCCGCGCGCCACGGCCTGGGCGGCCACCTCCGCGAGCACGGTGGACTTGCCGGTGCCGGGCGGGCCGTGGACCAGGAAGAAGTCCTCGGCGGCGAGCGCGCGGCCCACGGCGTCGAGCTGCTCGGGGTTGAGGGGGCGGCCCGGCTCGAAGGGGCGGGGTGTGTCGGCGCGGGGCGGCTCGTTGCCCAGCAGCACCTCGCGCTTGCGGCGCTCGGCGCCCTTGTCCAGGGCCTTGATGCGCTGGAGGCCCGCGCGCATGCGCTCGTAGGTGACGTCGTTGGGGACGACGTCCAGGCGCAAGAGGCCCTCGTGGACGTAGGGCGGCGGTGAGCGGTCGAAGGCGAGCTGGAGGCGGGTGGCGGTGGCGCGGGAGATGAGCGCGCGGGCGGGCTCCTTCACCTCCGCGCGGCGGGGGAGCACGGCGACCAGGTCGCCGTTGTGCAGCCGCGCGGGCAGGGGGCGGCGGTCGGCGCGGGCCAGGGTGAGCAGGACGCGGCCGCCCAGGCCCACCGCCTCCTCGACGGACTCGAGGTCCAGCACGGACAGGCCCTGCTCCTCGCGCTCGTGGAGGGACAGGCCCTCGGCGAGCGTGGCCATGCGGGCTTTCTCGGCCTCGCGCTCCTTGGAGAGGAGCGCGCCGAGCTGGTCGAAGAAGGAGACGTCACGAGCCATGGGCCCGTCATGCCACCTGGACGCGGCGGCGGCCAGTGCCCGCGTGGGCCGCTGTCGCGCGGGAGGCGGGCCGGTGCGCCGCGAGGGGGCACCGGCCCGCGCGGGGGACGGGCTACCGCTGGATGAGGCCGCCGCTCACGACGAGGCCGTAGTCGGCGTCGATGGCGGCGGTCTCCAGCCTGGCGTCCTGGACGATTTCGTCGCCCAGCACCTCCACCTTCCACAGGCCGGCCTGGGGATTGGCGAGGAAGACGTTCTCCACCGTGTCCACCTTGTTCGACGTGCCGCCCGCCGTGGAGGTGTTGCCGGCGGACAGGCCGTTGTTGCCGTAGTAGACGACGCCCCCCGGAGACGTCACGCGCAGGGTGAGGTCGTTGATGCGCGCCTGGGCCGCGCCCACCGTGCCCGCCGGGTCGTTGAAGACGAGCGTGACGTTGAGCTCCTTCTCCCCCGCCGCCACGGAGACCGTGTAGCTCTTGATGCCCAGCGGGGTGATGACGTCGGACTCGTCGATGATGCTCGTCACGGCCGCGCGGTCATACAGCTTCTTGAGGTCCGCGGTGCCCCAGCCCTGGCGCACGCGGGTCAGGTCGCTGTTGGAGCCGACGACGTTCCAGTTGTAGCGGTAGGCCATGTTGATCATCAGCGCCTTGGCGGTGGCCATCTGCGGGCGGCTCGCGAAGACGTCCGTCTTGCCGCCGAAGCCCGCCCACACGCCTTCGTGCCACATCTGGAACAGCACCCCGAAGTGGCCCGCCGTCTGGGGCGTGGCCGCGCTGGTGCCGCTGAAGTTGTAGTACGAGTTGTCGGCGCTGTTGTTGGCCGAGCGGATGGCGTCGTAGAAGTACGACAGGTCCGGCTTGATGCGGCCGTCGGCCGCGGGCCCGGTGCTCGCGCCGCCGCCCCACCGGTCGTTGGTCCGGTCGAGGTCGTCGTTGTGGTAGTAGCCGCCCACGGAGACGATGTTCTTGGCCCACGCCTGGGGACGGGAGCTGGTGGAGCCGGCGTTGCTCTGCGACTGGGTGCTGAGGATGGGCGCGCGCAGCAGGTAGTCGTCCACCTCGGCGGAGATGGTGGTGTACGCGGTGGTCAGCGCGCTGCCCACGCTCGACGTCTGGAACACCGCGCGGTAGCGGCCGTTGGGGTCCGTCAGCTCGCGGTTGATGTCGTAGCGGGACTTGGTGCCGCCGAACTGGGTGGACTGGCTGTAGAGGAAGAAGATGCCCTGGCCGTAGGGCAGCATGCCGCGCGCGTTGGCGTCGATGCCCTGCGCGAAGTTGATGCTGTAGCAGCTGGTGCCGTGGGCGGAGCCGGCGGTGGAGGTGCTGTGGATGACCGGCGGGAAGCCCCACTCCTGGTGGGTGGTGCGCAGCTCCGTGTCGAAGATTTCACCGCGCACGCCCTGGCCCAGCCAGCCCTTGAGGTCCTCCAGGTACTTGGCGCCACCCAGCTGGCGGACGATGTTCATGTCCACCTCGCCGGGGCCGCCCCAGCGGTCGATGTACTGGACGGCGTTGGAGCGGGCCAGCTTCGCCAGCTGGTCCTGGGTGAGCGTGGCCTCCACGCGCAGGCCGCCCGGCTCGATGAGCTCCACGGTGCCGCCCAACGCGCGCACCGCGTCCGCGACCTCGCCCTGCCGCGCCTCGCCGCGCTCACCCACCATGATGGAGTAGCGCTGCGGCGCCAGCGGCGCGGCGTGGCCCTGGATGGCCTCGCGCAGGACGCTCTCCACGCGGTACTCGGGATGGTACGCGCCCACCCAGCGCACGAAGGGAAGGTCCGCCACGCGCTTGCGCGTGTCGGCGTCCATCTCCACCAGGAACGTGTGGTCCGTGAGGAAGCGCAGCACCTTGCCGCCCTCGCGCTCCAGCGCCTCCCGCATCTCCGGGACCGGCGTGGCCGTCAGCTGCACCAGCTGCAGCGTGTTCTGCGCGTCCGCCATGAGCTGCGCCGACACCAAGGGCTGCGCCTCGCGCAGCGGGTCGAACCGGACGTGCTCGAGCCGCACCTGGTACGTGGTGGCCTGCACCCGTCCGGCCAGCTCCGTCCCACCGCGGCTGTAGGCGAAGAAATCCTGACGCTCCCCGGCCGCGTCGACTTCCTCCCAGGTATGCAACTGGAGCGTGGAGTGGGGGACCTGGAGCGTCTTCAGCGCCTGCACGGTGTTGTCCGTGCGGTGGAAGACCAGGCCCGCGCCCGTCACGAGCGCGTAACGCCCCGTCGCCTCGGTGGCCAGTCCGGCGATGGGCTTCGAAGCGGCGCCCGCCTCCACCACGCGCGCGCTGGCCGTCCGCGCGGCGCCCGGCTTCGGAGCGTCCTTCGACGCCGCGAGCGCCGGCAATGGGGCGATGAGGCCCCAGCCCAGGGCCATGACAGAGAGTCGACGCCAGCGTCCCGCATACGACGAGAATGACGAGGTCATGCGTGTCTCCTTCTCGGGTTTGCGCTGCTTGCTGCTGTGGTGCTCTCCACCGCCATGTCTTCACTTAGAGCGGTGAATTACGACATTCATTGAAAATATGTAAAACAGGACAGACTTGATAACGAGTTTGTTCATGTCATGTCAACGCGAACGCATGCCGCGAGGGCGTCTGGACCTGGGGTGGGGTGTGGGGGACTGCTGGCGTGGCGTCAGCCGGTCCTGGCGCGGTGCGTCCGGAGGTGCTGGCCATGGAACTCGTCGTGTTCATCGGGCTGCAGGGCTCCGGCAAGAGCAGCTTCTTCCGACAGCGCTTCGCGTCGAGCCACGTGCTGGTGAGCAAGGACCTGTGGCCGAGCACGCGTGACAAGGAGGCCCGGCAGCGGCGGGTCGTCGCCGCGGCGCTCGCGGCGGGGAGCTCGGTGGTGGTGGACAACACCCACCCGGAGGTGGAGGCGCGCGCGCCGCTCATCGCCCTGGGGCGCGAGCACGGCGCGCGCGTCGTGGGCTACTTCTTCTCGTCGCGGTTGGAGGAGTGCCTGGCGCGCAACGCGCGGAGGACGGGCCGGGCGCGGGTGCCGGACGTGGCGCTGTACGCCACCCTGAAGCGGCTGCGGCGCCCGAGCCTGTCCGAGGGGTTCGATTCGCTGTACTTCGTGAGGCTCGCCGCCGAAGGAGACTTCGTCGTCGAGGCGTGGAGGGAGGATGCCGATGCTGGACCCTGACGAGCTGGCGCGCCGCGTGCGGCAGGGAGAGCTGTTCCACGCCTTGCGCCTGTTGCCGGGGGCGTGGGCGGTGCTGCGGGTGGACGGCCGCGGCTTCTCCCGCTTCACGCAGGAGCGCTTCGAGAAGCCCTTCGACCCCGTCTTCCACCGGCTGATGGTGCGCACGGCCAGCGCGCTGCTGGAGGACTTCCAGGGCGTGCTCGCGTACACGCAGAGCGACGAAATCTCCGTCCTCTTCCGGCCGGAGTGGCGGCTGTTCGACCGCGAGGTGGAGAAGCTGGTGTCGCTGTCGGCGGGGCTGGCGAGCGCCACGTTCACGCACGGGGCGGGCGTGCCGGCGATGTTCGACGGCCGCGTGTGGCTGGGCGCGGACGAGCGCGCGGTGCTGGACTACTTCGCGTGGCGGCAGGCGGACGGCACCCGGTGCGCGTTGCAGGGCTGGTGCTACTGGACGCTGCGCAAGGAGGGGCTCTCCGCGGCGCAGGCCACGCGCGAGCTGGACGGACGCTCGACGTCCTTCAAGCACGAGCTGCTCTTCCAGCGCGGCATCAACTTCAACGACCTGCCGGCCTGGCAGCGCCGGGGCGTGCTCGTCCGCTGGGAGCGCTACACGAAGGAGGGCGTGGACCCACGCGATGGCTCGCGCACGCGGACGACCCGGCGCCGCCTGGGCGTGGACGCGGACCTGCCCATGAAGGACGACTTCGCCCGGCACCTGCGCGACGTGCTCGCGACCTCACCGGCCCAGGCGCCGTAGCCGCCAGACGGGCCGCGCCCGGGGACGCTGTCCGTTCGTGGGACCGCGCTTCGCGCAATCGAACAGGCCCCACCCCCCGGACTTCGTGATTCCGGGGAGTTGAGGGCTCAGCGGGCTGGCATGCGGCTCGCTTTGGCTCCCCGGGCATGGAGAGCTTCCTTCAGGACGTGAGGTACGCGCTGCGGACGCTGCGCGGCAGCCCGGGCTTCGCCTTCATGGCGGTGCTCGCGCTGGCGCTGGGCATCGGCGCCACCAGCGCGGTCTTCAGCGTGGTGAACGGCGTGCTCCTCCGGCCGCTGCCCTTCCACGAGCCCGAGCGGCTCGCGCGCGTGTTCGGGAACCTGCGCGCGTGGGACCTGACGGACATCACCTCGTCGGTGCCCGAGTACCAGGAGTACCGGGAGCAGCTGCGGTCCTTCTCGTCGCTCGCGGCCTATGTCCAGGGCGACATGACGCTGACGGGCGGCGAGCGCCCCCAGCGCGTCGTCGCGACGCGGGCCACGGCCTCGCTCCTCCAGACGTTGGGCGTGACGCCCTCGTTGGGGCGGGGCTTCATGGCGCAGGAGGAGGTTCCGGGCCATGACCGGGTGGTGCTGCTGACGCGCAAGGCGTGGCGCGAGCACTTCGCCGAGGCCCCGGACGTGCTCGGCCAGACGCTGCGGCTGGATGGTGAGCCCTACACGGTGGTGGGCGTGCTGCCGGAGGAGGGGCTCTATCCGGTGGAGACGGAGGTCTTCCTGCCCCTGGCGCCCCCGGCCGAGCACTTCTCAGAGAACTACCGGGGCGCGCGCTACCTGTCCGTCCTGGGACGCCTGCGGCCGGGCGTGACCGAGGAGGGCACGCGCGAGGACCTGGCGCGGGCCTCGCGGGTGCTCGGCGAGGCGCATCCGGCGCACTATCAGGACGCGGGCTGGTCCCTCTCCCTCAAGTCGCTGGAGGAGCGGACGGTGGGAGGCGTGCGCGGCACGCTGTGGCTGCTGATGGGCGCGGTGGGCTTCGTGCTGCTGGTCGCGTGCTCGAGCGTGGCGAACCTGTTGCTGGCGCGGGGCGTGGCGCGGGGGCGCGAGGTGGCCATCCGCGCGGCGCTGGGCGCGGACCGTCGTCGGCTGGTGGCGCAGCTCTTGACGGAGAGCCTGTTGCTGGCGGTGGCCGGAGGCGCGCTCGGCGTGCTGCTCGCGGCGTGGGGCATGGACGCGCTGCTGGCGCTCGTGGGGGACGCGCTGCCCCGGGCCGGGGAGGTGCGGCTGGACGCAACGTCGCTCCTGTTCACCGCGGGCGTGTCGCTGTTGACGGGCGTGGTGTTCGGCCTGGTGCCGGCGCTGCGCGTCAGCCGCGTGGACCTGGACGCGGCGATGCGACAGGGCGCGCGCGGGACGGCGGACGGGGCGACGGGGCGGCTGCGCGGGGGCCTGGTGGTGGGGCAGATCGCGCTCGCGCTGGTGCTGCTGGTGGGCGCGGGGCTGTTCTCGCGCAGCTTCGTCTCCCTGCGCGAGGTGGACCCGGGCTACTCGCCCGACGGCGTGCTGACGGGGCAGCTCTCCCTGTCGCGCGCCAGCTACCCGGACGCCGCGCGGCAGGCGGCGTTCCAGGCCGAGCTGCTGACGCGTGTCCAGGCGCTGCCCGGGGTCGCCTCCGCGGGGCTCGCCAACATCCTCCCCCTGTCGGGTCAGCGCGACAACACCTTCGACATCGAGGGGCGCACGCTGACGACGGCCGACCGGCTGCCGGCAGTGCAGTATCGCGCGGTGTCCGCCGGCTACCTGCGGACGCTCCAGGTGAAGCTGCGTCAGGGTCGCATGCTCCAGGACTCGGATGACGCCCACGCGCCAGGGGCGCTGGTCATCAACCGGACGTTCGCGGACCTCTACTGGCCCAAGGGAGACGCGCTGGGCCAGCGGCTGAAGCTGCACGCGCCGGACGCCCGGTGGGCGACGGTGGTGGGCATCGTCGAGGACCTGCGGGAGGCGAACCTGAGCGAGCCCGCGCGCCCCACCGCCTACTGGTCGCTGGCGCAGCAGCCGTCCGCCAACCTGGGGCTGGTGGTGCGCCTGGCGGCGGGCGCGCCGGAGTCGGTGGTCGCCAGCGTCGAGGCGGCGCTGCGCGAGGTGGACGGGGACGTCCCCCTCTACGCGGTGACGTCGCTGTCCCGGATGGTGGAGGACTCGCTAGGCTCGCGGCGGCTGTCCGCGCTGTTGATGGGGCTGTTCGCCGGGGTGTCGCTGGTGCTGGCGGCGCTGGGCATCGCCGGCGTCATCGCGTTCATGGTGGTGCAGCGCACGCGCGAGCTGGGCATCCGCATGGCGCTGGGCGCGGCCCGGGGAGACGTGCTGCGGCTGGTGCTGGGGCAGGGCATGCGGCTGGCCTCGCTGGGGCTGGTCCTGGGCCTGGCGCTGTCGCTGGCGCTGTCGTGGGGCCTGTCCCGGATGCTGGGGCCGCTGCTGTATGGCGTGACGGCGCTGGACCCGTGGACGTTCGCGGGCGTGGCGGGGCTCCTGGGCGGGGTGGCGCTCCTCGCCACCTGGTTGCCGGCGCGACGCGCCACGCGCGTGGACCCCATCATCGCGCTGCGCGCGGAGTAGCCGCGCGGGGCTCAGCCGCTCACGTCGGTGCCCACCGGCAGCACCACCCACAGGTTCGGCTTGTCGTAGCGGGGGGGAATCATGCCCAGGGGCCATCCGTCGGTGGTGACCTCGGCGTACTGGTAGCTGCGCCCGCCGTGGCGCAGCCGCGTGCGCCCGCCGGGCAGGTCCACGCCCACCGCCGCGTGCGCGAGCGGGTCCGAGTACAGCACCACCGCGCGGATGCCCACCTGCTGGAGCAGCATCACCGCGAGCACCGCCTTGGAGTCGCAGTCGCCCCGGTTCCTCGCGGGCACCAGCGCGGGCGGGACGATGCCGAAGGGCTCGTCCTGGGGCAGCTCGTACTGGATGCGCTGCACGAAGCCGAGGATGAGCTGCGCGGCCTGGGCGGCGCTCAGGTGGCGCTCGCGGATGGAGGTCTCGAAGCGCTCGCCCAGCGCCTTCACCGGCCCCGCGTTGCTGCGGATGAGCTCCTCGTAGATGCAGCGCATGTCCGCCGTGCAGCCCCGCGGCGCCTGGTACGTGAAGCGCTCGCCGCCCAGCGGGCGGTAGCGCAGCCGGCGCGCGAAGGCGCGGTGCTGGTCCTCCAGCCAGGCATCCAGCGTCGTCCCCAGGCCATACGTCACGCGGTGCCGGGGGGGCTGGAGGCCCTCCGTGCTCCAGGCGTACGTCCGCGCGCCCTCCAGGGACGTGTCGGGCGGCAGCAGCACCTGGCCCAGGTCCTCCGTCTCCACGTCGTCGACCGAGGGTTCGATGGTGATGCGCCCGCGGGGTTCGGTCCACCGCCCCACCGTCCCCAGCGCGACGACGGACACGCCGCCCACCACGCCGATGCACACGACGAGCAGCAGGAGGACGGCCCGGCTGGGGCGGGGAGCGGACGGACTCATGCCCTCACGATGGCGCGCGCAGCGTCCCCTCGGGGAGCTGGGGGAAGGGGATGAGGCCGTCGAGCGCGGACTGGAGGCCGGGCGCCGTCAGGAGCGCGAGCACGAGCAGCATCGCGGAGAGGATGAGCGCCGCGGCGACGTTGCCCTTGCGCACCTCCGCCAGCTCGTCGATGCCGGGCGTCATCCGGTCGAACAGCAGGATGCCCAGCCCGAGCACCGCGACCCCCACGCCCAGCGACAGGCCCACGTGCAGCGCCGCCACGACGAGCAGCCGGCCCACCATCAGCGGCTGGACGGGCAGGGCCCTCACGGTGAGGTCCACCGCGTCGGACGTGGCCAGCACCGCGTGCTGGACCAGCATGCCCAGCGCGACGAGGCTGGTGGCGTGGACGATGCCGGCGGCGACGTTGCCCTGGCGCAGCTCCTCCACCGGCTGGCTGCCGAGGATGCGGCTCAGCCCGCGCAGCGCGAACCAGATGCCCAGCGCGGCGACGAGGCCGCCCAGCACCACCTTGACGAGTCCGACGAGGAAGAGGACGGGGTCCATGCAGGGCTCCGTACTCTATACCCCCAGCGTGGGGACGGCGCTCACCCCGGATGCACGGGGCCCTCGTGCATCCGGGGTGGCGTGGGCCGGCTTCTCGGAGGGGGACGAGGCGGCCTGGATGACGCTCAGTACTTGAGGCCCGGCACCAGCGCGCCGGACGTCCAGCCCCGGCCCTTGGCGCTGAAGATGCCCACGCCGTAGGCGCTGCCCTTGGCCTCGATGGTGCGCCCGTCGCCCAGGCTGATGGCCACGTGGCCGGGCTTGAACAGCAGCGCGCCCCGCGTCTTCAACGCCTGCTCGACGGAGAGGGTGGTGCCCTTCTGCTTGCAGTACGGCACCTGGTTCATCGTCCCGTCCGGCATGTGCACGCCCGCCTGCGCCGCCGCCCACTCCACCAGCTCCGAGCAGTCGAACGCCTTCGGGTTGGGGTCGTTCAGCTTCGTCTCCGCGCCGAAGATGTACTTGTCGCCCGCCTGCGCGAGTGCCTTCTGGACGAACGTCTCCACCGAACCCCTGCCGCCCGCGGAAGGCTTGCCGGTGGGGGGCTTGTGGCGGGGGTGCTGGCGGCGGCGGCGGTGGTGACGCGTCGCGAACCCGTGGCGGAGACACCTGACATTTTGCACCCCCGTTAAACTTGCAAAAGCTGTCTTCCTCGTTATCGGGAGTCGGGAAAAACGGGTTGTCTCGTCCCGTGGGGAGGGGTTGTTTCGACCTGGTTCAGGGCTTCGCGTCGCGGACCCACCAGACGCGGAAGGTGTGGAGGACCCGGCCCTTGTAGGTGCCGTACAGGTAGGCGGGTTCATCCATGGCGGTGAAGCGGTCGGTGAGGGCGCTGGGGGCGAAGGGCCCGTCTTCCTCGACCCAGAGCACGTCCTGTCCCGGGGCGACGGTGGGTGGGGGCCACAAGTCGTACTGGCTGAAGCGCACGGGGCCCGCGGTGCCCACGGGGACCTTCGCGTAGTGGGCGATCTGCGAGGCGAGCTGGTAGTTGGCCGCGTACACGGCGACGACGTCGCCCGGCTTCATGTCGGGGAAGAGCGTGTGCGGCCTGGCGAGGGCGGAGAGCACGTCCCAGCCCTGCGTGCGCCACAGCGCGGTGTCCCGCTTGAAGCGCAGCACGGGGAAGAACAGGTGGGAGGTGACGGCCAGCACCAGGGCCAGGTTGGTGGCCAGGGCCACGCGTTGCCACACGGGGCGCATGCCCGCGACGCCCACGCAGACGGAGACGTACGCCATGGCGGGCCAGTTCACCTCGCCGCGCGCGCGCGCCGCCGCGTAGCCGAAGAAGAGCAGGGGCACCACGGTGGCCATGCGCAGCAGCACCTGCGTGGGCGGCCCCCGCACCGCGTACACCCACGCGAGCGGGAAGAGCACCAGGCCGCCGAAGACGAACTGCCCGCCGACGAACTCTCCGAGCGTCGCCCAGCCGCCCTTGCCGTCCAGGCCGTGGCGGAGCTGGAAGGCGATGCCCACCCAGTCATGGCCCGCGTTCCACAGGAGCACGGGGGTGACGCAGGCGGCGGCGAGCGCGGCCGTGCCCCACGCCCATGCGGGCAACCGGCGCTGGCTCAACCCGGCGAGCAGGAAGGCCGCGCCCAGCAGCACCGCGGGGAACTTCGACAGCAGCGCCAGTCCACAGGCCAGTCCCGCCAGCAGCCACCGCTCGCGCCACAGCGCCCACAGCGCGAGCGTCCAGAAGAGCAGCAGGGGCGAGTCCGGCGTCGCCCACGTCCCCGCCACCATGCCGGCGGGCACCACGCTCCACAGCGCCGCCGCGCGCCACGCCGCGGCGCGGTCCGCGTACACGTCGCGCGCCAGTCCCCAGACGGCGACCACGGTGCCCGTCCCGCACACCAGCGCGGTGGCGTGGATGCCCAGCGCGGCGATGAGCCAGGCCACCAAGGGGGGATGGTCGTAGTACCCCCAATCCAGGCGCCGGGCCCATTGCCAGTAGTACGCCGTGTCGAAGTAGACGTTCGTGCCGAGCGCGAGCACGACGCGAAGCACCAGCGCCACGCCCACCACGACGAGGGAGCTCTTCAGTCCGAGGTCAGCGGAGGAGGGAGGCGGGGCGGGTGCGGGAGAGGCCATTCGCGCGTCGTGCCGCCAGCGTACCAGCGCCCCCGTTGGCCAGCGAAGGGTTGCGTCCTTTGGGCTTGCCCTGTTTTCCGGTGCTCCATATGCCCGGGGCCCTCTCTTGCTCGGAGTCCGCATGGCTTCCCACCCCCCGCCTCCTGGCGCGTCGAACCGTCTGGCCCAGGAGCCCTCGCCGTACCTGAGGCAGCACGCGCGCAACCCGGTGGACTGGTTCCCCTGGGGCGAGGAGGCGCTCGCGCGCGCGAAGGCGGAGGACAAGCCCATCCTGCTGTCGGTGGGGTACTCGGCGTGTCATTGGTGTCACGTCATGGCCCACGAGTCGTTCGAGTCCCCGGAGATTGCCCGGTGGATGAACGAGGGGTTCATCAACATCAAGGTGGACCGCGAGGAGCGGCCCGACGTGGATCAGCTCTACCAGGGCGTGGTGCAGTTGATGGGGCAGGGCGGAGGCTGGCCGCTGACGGTGTTCCTCACGCCGGACCTGCGGCCCTTCTACGGGGGGACGTACTTCCCGCCGGTGGACAGCCACGGACGGCCGGGCTTCCCGCGCCTGCTGGCGGCGCTGCGCGACGCGTGGACGAACAAGCGCGACGAGGTGCTGCGGCAGGCGGCGCAGTTCGAGGAGGGGCTGGGCGTGCTGGCCGCGTACGGGCTCGACGCGGCGCCGGGAACGCTCGTCCCCGCCGACGTGGTGGCGATGGGCCAGCGCATGGCCCGCCAGGTGGACCCGGTGAATGGCGGGTTCGGCGGGGCGCCCAAGTTCCCCAACCCGATGAACCTGTCGCTGCTGTTGCGCGCGTGGCGGCGAGGGGGCGGCGCGCCGCTGAAGGACGCGGTGTTCCTCACGCTGGAGCGGATGGCGTTGGGGGGCATCTACGACCAGCTGGGGGGCGGCTTCCATCGGTACTCGGTGGACGAGCGGTGGCTGGTGCCCCACTTCGAGAAGATGCTCTACGACAACGCGCAGCTCGTGCACCTGTACTCGGAGGCGCAGCAGGTGGAGGCCCGGCCGCTGTGGCGCAAGGTGGTGGAGGAGACGGTGGAGTACGTGCGCCGCGAGATGACCGACGCGGGCGGGGGCTTCTACGCGGCGCAGGACGCGGACAGCGAGGGGGAGGAAGGGAAGTTCTTCGTCTGGAAGCCCGAGGAGGTGGACCGGGTGCTGTCCGCGGAGCGCGCGGCGTTGGTGAAGCGGCACTTCCACTTCGCGCCCCGGGGCAACTTCGAGCACGGCGCCACGGTGCTGGAGGTGGTGACGTCCGTGGATGCGCTGGCGAAGGAGCGCGGCGTGCCGGCGGCGGAGGTGGAGCGGGAGCTGGCGGAGGCGCGCGCGGCCCTGTTCGCGGCGCGTGAGTCCCGGGTGAAGCCGGGGCGGGACGACAAGATCCTCGCGGGCTGGAACGGGTTGATGATTCGCGGGTTGGCGCTGGCCGCGCGCGTGTTCGAGCGGCCGGAGTGGACGCGGCTGGCGGTCCAGGCGGCGGACTTCGTGTTGGCGAGCATGTGGAACGGGCAGCGGCTGGCGCGCTCGTTCCAGGAGGGGCAGGCCCGCATCGACGGGTTCCTCGAGGACTACGGGGACCTGGCCTCGGGCCTCACCGCGCTCTACCAGGCGACGTTCGACGTGAAGTACCTGGAGGCGGCGGACGCGCTGGCGCGGCGCGCGGCGGAGCTGTTCTGGGACGAGGACAAGGGCGCGTACCTCACCGCGCCGCGCGGGCAGAAGGACCTGGTCGTCGCGACGTATGGCCTGTTCGACAACGCGTTCCCCTCCGGCGCGTCCACGCTGACGGAGGCGCAGGTGGCGCTCGCGGCGCTCACGGGGGACAAGCGCCACCTGGACCTCGCGGAGAAGTACGTGTCGCGGATGCGCGAGGGGCTGGTGTCCAACGCCATGGGCTATGGGCACCTGGGGCTCGCGGCGGACGCGCTGCTCGACGGGGCGGCGGGCGTCACCTTCGCCGGGACACGGGACGCGGTGGCGCCGCTGCTGCGCGAGGCGAACGGCGTCTACGCGCCGACGTATGCGTTCGGGTGGAACGACACGGAGGCGCCCACGCCCGCGCTGCTGAAGGACCTGTTCGAGGCGCGCGAGCCCGTGGATGGGCGGGGCGCCGCGTACGTGTGCCAGCGCTTCGCCTGCGAGCGGCCCCGCACGGACGCGCGGGAAGTGGCGGCGCGGCTTGCTCCCTCGAGTGGGGAGTGAGGTTGGCGGTGGGGGCGCGCTCCGCCCGTGAGCGCCTCCGGCCGCGCACGTCCCGGACGTGGCGTCGGCCGGGGCGCGCCGCGAGGCCAGCGCTCCATCCCGTGAGGTGACTCGGGAGGGGCTTGGCACTCGGCGTCGAGCGAAGCGCGCCGCGAGGCCGTTTCCCACGAACGTTGGCCCCTCTCCAGGTGACGACGAGCGGAGCCGCCGGCGATGCCGTTGCTCGTGCGGATTGCCGCGCCTCCCTTCGGGGCACCTGTCGGCGCGGCCCCTTCCGCGAGGCCGCGCATCCCCGGTGCCGCTACCGGACCTCGGTCACCTTCAACGTGCCGATGAGGGGCGTGATTTCGGCGTTCCCCTCGCGGCCGAAGGAGAAGTGCGTGGCGTCCGCGACGGGCTGGTTGAACGTCGGGTCGAGCTGCGTCCACTCGCCCACGTACGCCTCCACCCACTCGTGCCAGTACAGCGCGGGCACGCCGTCCTGGTTCACCATGTAGATGACGCCGTCCACGCGCCGCGCGGGGATGCCCGCCGCGCGCAGCAGCGCCACCGACAGGAGCGAGTGCTCCGTGCAGTCACCGCGCTTCTGGCGCAGTACGTCCGTCGCCCGGTCGGCGCTCGCGCCGTAGTCCTTCTCCAGGTGCGTGGCCACCCACGTGTTCACCTTCTGCGCGGCGCGGTACGCGTCCTTCTCGTCGCCGATGATCTTCCTCGCCTGGTCGCGGATGGCCGCGTTGTCGCTCTCCACCGTGAGCGTCGACTTGAGGTTCTCTCCGCCCTCCGGGTCCGCGAGCGGGCGGGGCTTGCGGTTCGTGGCCGACGGCGCGTTGGCCAGCAGCGTCACCTCCACGCTCCCATCCGGCTGGGCCTTGAACTTCTGCCGGTACGATTCCACGCGGAACTTCTCCGGCAGCCCCTGCACCACCAGCTTCACCGACCCCGGCACCTCCCGCGCGGACTCCGGCAGCGGCCTGGGCAGCACCACGCGCGTCAACCCGAACACCTCCACCAGGTCCATCCGCTTGGCGACCGCCTCCGTCTCCTTGCGCGCCTGCATCGTCTGGCCGAACTCCACCAGCACCATCTCCCCGCGCTGCGTGACGTAGGACACCACGGGCACCTTCTCCTTCTGCGAAAGGGTGCTCGCCTTGCCCAGCTTCACCTTCACGCCGTTGAGCGTGCGCTGCTCGACGGGCTCCACCGTGGTGACCATGCCGTACGTCTCCAGGTCCATCCCGTCCAGCGTGAAGCCCTCCACCTTCGCCTTGCGCAGGAGCGCCACGCGGGCCTGGTCCGCGTCCTCCACGTGCTCCTTCGCGGGCGGCTGCAACGGCAGCGTCTCGTCCTTGTAGCCCACGCGCTTGCGCACCACGCTCACCCCGTCCGGCGTGGCCGCGCCGTTCAGCTCCTGGTCGCCGCCGTCACCCCGCTGCACGACGGTGAAGGACAACAGCCGCCCACGCGGCTTCGCCTCGTAGACGCGCTCCTCGCGGTGCGTGCGCTCCGACAGCCGCGTGCCGACGAGCGCCTTGAACGTGAGCTGGTTGGTGACCTTCACCTTCGCGGGCTCGCCCGGCAGCAGCTCCAGGTCGGTGAAGAGCCAGCCGACCTTCTTGTCCATGAGGTAGAGGCCGAAGTACTCGCCGCCCTTGGGGCGGGGGGCCTTCACCACGTCGGACAGCTCGGCGGTGGCCGCGGGCGCGGCGGCCAGGGCGGTCGAGGCGCCCACCAGCAGGGCGCACAAGGACACGAGGGCCAGGGACGTCGGTCGGAGCGTGCGGGTCATCACGCCCCTTCTAACGGGGGAGGCGGCCTTTGTCTTCAACCGCCCCGCCCGCCCCGGGGGACTACAGGCGCTTGGTGAGGATGATGAGGTCGTCGCCGACCTTGTAGAAGTCGCGGATGCGCGCTTCCTCGCCGTACTTCATGGAGGCGTAGAAGCCACGCGTGGGGCCGTAGGCCTCCGTCGCGCTCGTCTCCACGCGGATGAGCCGGCCGTCGTGGCGGCGGATGTCGCCCTCCATGGCGGACACCAGCGCGGCGCCCACGCCCTGCCCGCGCACCTCCGGCGAGGAGGCGATCCAGTACAGGTCGTAGGTGTCCTCCGTCATCGGCGTGGCGCCGTAACAGACGTAGCCGACCAGCTCCCCGCCGCGGTCCGCGACGAGGATGCTGTAGTCCGTGTTGCCCGGCGTGAGCGCGATGCCGACCAGCTCGATGGCGACCTCAACCTCCTGCGGCGAGAAGGTTTCGATCTTTCGAATCAGCGCGGCGAGGGGCTCCCGGTCCTTTCCTTCGATGGGACGGATGTCCATGGGCTCTTTCGGTCGCGACTTCCACCAGGCGGGCGGCCAGTGTCGGGTAGTCCATGCCCGCGGCGGCGGCGGCCCTGGCGAACCCTGCGCCCGGGTGGAGGTCGCAGTTGGGGTTGATGTCGATGACGTAGGGCACGCCCTCCGGAGACACCCGGAGGTCGACCCGGCCATAGTCCTGACAGTCGAGCGCTGCGAACGCCTCCAGCGCCACCTGCACACAACGAGCTTCCAGCGCCGCGTCCACCTGGCACGGCCCGGTGGGCGTGTCCCGGTACTCGGGCGAGCCCACCTCCCACTTGGCGCTGTACGACACGATGTTGGGCCGGTCCTCGAAGGTACGGCCGAAGTGGATCTCCGTCAGCGGCAGCGCGCGGCGCGGCTGGTTGCCCAGCAGCGGCACGTAGATCTCGCGGCCGGGAATGAACTGCTCCACCAGCGCCGGCTGATGGAAGGCGCGCAGCACCGTCTCGCAGGCGCGCACCAGGGCGGAGCGGTCGTGCACCACCGAGTCCGCCGTCACGCCCACGCTGGCGTCCTCGCGCGCCGGCTTGACGATGAGGGGCCAGGGCAGGTCCACCGCCAGCGCGTCCTCCAGCCGCTCCACCACGCGGAAGCCGGGCGTGGGCACGCCCCGCGCGGTGAGCACCTCCTTCGCCTTGGGCTTGTGCAGCGCCAGCCCCAGCGACAGGGCGGACGAGCCGGTGTAGGCCAGCCCGAGCGCGTCCAGGAGGCAGGGCACCGCCATCTCCCCGCGGCTGTCGGCCGCCAGCGACTCGCAGAGGTTGACCACCAGGTCCGGCTGGCGCCGGCGCAGGGTGTCCACGAAGTCCAGCCGCTCTCCCTCGATGGCCAGCGGCTCCGCCAGGGTGTCCCCCCGGGTGAGGGCCTCCGCGAGCGAGGTGGCGACGCGCACCACGTCCTCACGCGCCTCCCGCCCCGGGTCGTCCTGGAGGAGGTCGTGGTCGCGGTTGTGCAGCAGGATGATGTGCATTCGTAGGTGGCGGAGGGTTACCACGTCCCCTCGCGGGAGCACAGTCCGCAGGTGACGGTTGGTTACCTCCTGGGCTACCTCTCGGAGGGCTATGAAGTACGGTGGGTTACCTCCCGTGGGGGTATCCAGGAGTATGGAAAGGGCATCATGCGCATCCGAGACCCCATTCACGGCACCATCCCGGTGAGTGATTCGGAGAAGGCCGTCATCGACAGCCGGCACTACCAACGGCTGCGGTACGTGCGGCAGCTCGGGTTCGGAGACCTGGCCTTCCCCGGCGCCACCCACACCCGCCATATCCATTCCCTGGGCGCCATGCACGTCGCGTCCCGGGTGTTCCAGGCGGTGGCCGCCCGCTCGTCGCTCCCGGAGGACGTACGGGAGCGCTTCTGCGCCGCGGTGCGGCTGGCGGTGCTCTGCCACGACCTGGGGCACATGCCGCTGTCTCATGCCTCCGAACGCATCGCCCCCCGGCGCTCCCTGCTGCGCCTGCCCGGCTGGCTGGACGCGGTGGCGGAAGGGGAGCAGGCCACCCACGAGGACTTCACCGCCAAGATTCTGTTGGACAGCTCGCTGACGCCCATCATCGAACGCGAGTTCGGCGGCCGGGGCATCACCCCCATGGCCGCGGTGGCGCTCATCACCGGCGCCCGCCCGCCCAGGGACCCGGGCTTCACGTGGCAGGGCGTGGACTGGACGCCGCTTCTGCGCGCCATCGTCTCCGGTGAGCTGGACGCCGACCGCATGGACTACCTGCTGCGCGACTCCTTCTACACGGGGGTCAACTACGGCCGGTACGACATGGATTGGATCATCAACAACCTCAACCCGGCGGTGAAGGACGGGCGCGCGTACCTGGCGCTGAGCCGGGCGGCGGCGTTCGCCTTCGAGGACTTCCTGCTCAGCCGGTACCACATGTTCGTGTCGGTGTACCTGCACCACACGTCGGTCAGCTTCGACTACATGCTGCGGCGCTACTACGAGGAGTCGCCGGGCGAGTTCGAGATTCCGTCGGACCCGGAGGCGTTCCTGCTCTGTGACGACGCGGCGCTCTGGTACACGCTGCGCCGCTCGCGCAACAAGTGGGCCGAGCGCATCAGCACCCGCACGGGCTTCAAGCTGCTGGCGCAGTTCACGGAGCGCGACGCCGGGTATGACCTGGACGTGCTGCGCAGCGCACTCGTCACGTCGGGCTACGAGCACTACGTGGTCGAGTCGGTGAACGCGCTGAGCAAGTACACCTCGGGGCCCAAGGGGTCGGGGCCGAGCCTCTACATCATCGACGCGTCCACGGGCCGGTTGACGGAAGTGGCGCGCTACACGGCCCTGTATCAGCGATACAGTGGAGCCGTCCGTCTCAGCCGGCTGTACGTCCGGCCGGACCAGGCGGACGCGGCGCACGAGCTGATGGGCCGGCTCCTCGGCCAGACGGTGCAACCATGAGCGAGCGACTTCCGGGGCTGGGCCTCGGCCTGGACCTGACCCATGTCCCCGCGGAGCCACGCGGCTCCGCCGTGGCGCTGCTGTACCGGCGCGTCGGCGCGGGCGTGGAGCTGTTCTGGGTGAAGCGGGGCAAGGCGCTGTCCTTCGCGGGCGGCTTCTACGCGTTCCCCGGCGGCAAGCTGGACGCGGCCGACGCGGAGGTGCCCGTGCGGGGCGCCAGCGGCGAGGAGGCCGCGCTGCGCTCGGCGGCGGCGCGCGAGCTGTTCGAGGAGGCGGGCGTCCTCGTCGCGGAGGGCGCGGAGGGACTGTCCCAGCAGAAGGTGGACGCGCTGCGCCGCGCGCTCCTGGCCGGCGAGCGCGGCTGGGGCGCGATGCTGCGGGAGGAGGGGCTTTCGCTGCGGGCCGAGGACTTCCGTCCGGCGGGCCGCTGGATAACGCCGCCGTCGGTGCCGGTGCGCTTCGACACGCACTTCTACCTGGTGGAGCTGCCCGCGCACGCCCGCGCCGACCTGTGGCCCGGGGAGCTGTCGGAGGGCGCGTGGATTTCGCCCGCGGCGGCCCTGGCGCGCTGGGGGCAGGGCACGGCGCTGCTGCACCCGCCCGCGCTGCACGCGTTCCAGGTGCTCGGCGCCTTCACGGACGAGGCGGACGCGCGCGCGCGGCTGGCGACGCCGCCCTACTGCCCCGGCTACGTCTCCCAGCGCATCGAGTTCCAGCAGGGCATCCGCGTGGTGGCGCTGGAGACGCCCACCCTGCCGCCGGCCACGCACACCAACGCGTACGTGCTGGGCAACGGCGAGCTCCTGCTGGTGGACCCGGGCTCCGGCGACGTGAAGCAGTACGCGAAGCTGCTGTCGCTGGTGGCGGGGCTCAAGTCGGAGGGGTTGCGGCCGGTGGCGGTGGTGTTGACGCACCACCATGGCGACCACGTCGGCGGGGCGCGCGCGGTGAAGGAGCGGCTGGGCATCCCGTTGTGGTGCCACGAGCAGACGGCCCGGTGGCTGGACTTCCCCGTGGAGCGGCACCTGGAAGACGGCGAGGTGCTGGAGCTGGCGGGCGACGTGCCGCAGCGCTGGCGGGTGCTGCACACGCCCGGGCACGCGCGCGGACACCTCTGCCTGGTGGACGAGCGCAGCCGCGCGGCGGTGGTGGGCGACATGGTGGCGGGCGTGGGCTCCATCGTCATCGACCCGCCCGAGGGGAACATGCGCGACTACCTGGCGCAGCTGACGCGGCTGCGCGACTGGCCCGTGGGCACGCTCTACCCCGCGCACGGCCAGCCGCTGCTCGACGGCCCCGGCAAGCTCCAGGAGTACCTGGACCACCGCGCCCAGCGCGAGGCCCTCATCCTCCAGGCGGTGCCTCCGGAGGGCGCCTCGCTGGCGCGTGTGGTGGAGGTGGCGTACGCGGACACGCCGCCGCTGATGCACCCGGTGGCCGAGCGCAGCGCCCTGGCCACGCTGGAGAAGCTGGTGGCGGAGGGACGCGTGCGCGAGGAGTCGCTCCAGTACTTCCGCGTCGCGGGTTGAGGCGGCGCGCGCGGGCGCGGCCGCCTCAGAAGCGGCCCATCAACCCCAGGCGGGGGCCGTGCTCCGTCATCCCCGCCAGCGGCATGACGCGCACCTTCGTGTCGCGCGCGGGCGCGGCGGGCGGCGGCGTCGCCTCGAGGGCGCCCTGCTGGGACAGCTCGTAGCCGGCGGTGGCGCCCGCCAGCGGGAGCAAGAGCAGGAACGCCGCGAGCGTCTTGTCGTCGTCGCCCAGGCCCAGCACCGCGGAGCCGAGCAGCGCGCCGCCCCAGCCCACGAGGCTGCCGGCGGTGGTGCCGAGGAACGTCCCCTTGCCGCCCATGAGGCGCCCACCCACCCACGTGCCCGCGGGGATGCCCACGAGCGCGCCGGTGAGTCCGCCCACCAGCGACACCACGTTGCACTCGTCGCAGCCCACGGTGGGCGCGCCCAGCAGGTAGCCCGCCGCCAGGCCCAGGGTGCCGCCCACGACACCTCCGGCGGTACCGGCCACCGCCTCCACGGCGATGCGCGGGACGGGGTCCTCCGCGGGCCTGGCCAGCTCCTTGCGAGGTCGGGCCTGCTCCGCGACGGGGGGCCGGGGCGGCGGCGAGGCGTCGTCGTCCCCCGTCCTGGCGGGGGGCTCGGGCTCACTGGGGAAGATGGGGATGAGCGGGGGCGGCGTGAGCTCGGGCGCGGGGACCTGGGCGGGCTCGTGGGTGTCCTGACCCCAGGCCACCCGCGTTCCCGATAGGAGCAGGAGGAGGAGGACCTGGGGACACACGCGCGCGAACTTCACGCCGCCAAGGTACCGCAAGGCGGGGGGCCACGTCGCGTCAACTGGCGGACACCCCGGTGACGCCCGTGGCGCGCGCGCGACGGCGCAGGGCGAGCGCCAGGGGCACGGCCGCCAGCACGGCCTGGGGGAGCAGGGACACGGCGTCCGGGTAGAGCCCCAGCAGGTCCACGGTGACGAAGGGGACGGGCACCAGCGGCAGCGCGCCCACTTCCTGGAGCGAGTGCAGGCCCTTGCCCAGCAGCATCACCGCCGTCACGACGAGCACCACGGTGGAGATGTTGAAGAGCGTCTTCATGGGCAGCCGGAAGCCCAGCCGGTTGATGAAGAGCACCAGCACGGAGATGGCCACCGCGCCCACCAGCGCGCCCCACGCCACGCCCGCCGGCGAGTCCAGCGCCAGGCCCTGCAGGAAGATGGCCGTCTCGAAGCTCTCGCGCAGCACGGCGGTGAAGGCGATGAAGAACAGGCCGAACATGCTGCCCCGGCCCAGCGCGCCCTGCATCTTCTGGCGCAGCTCGCCCATGAACTGGCTCACGTTGGAGCGCGCGTTGAGCCACAGCGCGGCGTAGATGAGCATGCCCACCGCCACCAGCGCGGCCACGCCCTCCATCCACTCGCGCTGGGCGCCCGCCAGCAGGTGCCGGCCCAGGACGTAGGCCACCGCGCCGATGACGAGCGCGGACACCCAGCCGGCGTGCACCACGCGCACGTGCTCGGTGGCCTTCATCTTCTTCAGGGCCGCCAGCAGCGCGGCGACGATGATGGCCGCCTCGAAGCCCTCGCGGATGAGGATGAGCACCGTCAGCCACAGCGTGGACAGGAGGTCCGCGGCGGTGCCGCTGTCGCGCCGCGCCTGGTCCAGGAGCGACACCAGCTCGCGGCCCTCGTCCTGGAGGTGGGGGCTGTTCTTCTCCGCGGCGAGGCGCGCCTGGAGGAAGGCCTTCTCCAGCTTGAGCACCAGCTCCGGGCTGCGCGAGCTGAGCTTGGGCTCCACCGGCTCCAGGCCGTTGAGGTACGCGTCGAGCAGCGCCGCCTTCGCGCCCGCGGCGTCCCCGGCGGCGCCCCGGCGCAGGGCCTCCTGCACACCGTCGCGCGCGGTCAGCAGCGAGCGCTCCTCGTCGACCTCCGGCAGGTTGCGGCGCAGGCACGCCAGCGTGTCCTCGCCGAAGGCCTTCACCAGGTCGTCGTCGGTGGCGTTGGCCAGCCGCTCCAGCGACGCGCGCGGCGCGGTGCCCTCGCACGGCGGCAGGCGCATGGTGAAGACGAAGAAGGCCAGCGACCAGCGCTCGTCCTCGGACAGCGTGGGGTAGGCCGGCATCGCGGTGCCCGGCACGCCGAAGCTGGTGGTGTTGAAGGCCTTGTAGGGCGTCAGGCCCCCCATCAGCTCCGGGTCCCGGAAGTTCGCGGGCCGGGGCTCCATGGTGGCGGCGATGGGGACGTTGGCGCTGCCATCCGCCGCGTGGCAGGCCGCGCAGTTGGTCTGGAAGAGCGCCTCGCCGCGCTTCAGGTCCGGCGCGTGGCGCGGGCTGCGCGCCAGGCCGCCGGCCAGCACCAGGTCCTCCACCAGCGCGCCGCAGTCCCGGCTCACGCCCTCCGCGTCCGTGGACTGGTCCACGCGCGCCTGCACCGCCTTCACGCGCGGCACGAACTGCTCCGCCGCCGGTCCCAGCTCCTGCGCCGCGGACACCGCCTCCGCCGCGAAGCTCTTCTGCTCCGCCAGCTCGAACTCGGACCGCGACTCGATGGCCGCCGGATAGTCCGCCTCCAGGTACTGGAGGATGCCCACGAGCCGGTGCCACGTCCGCTCGTCCGATGCGCCCTCCGCCGCCAGGGCCGGGGTGGACAGCGACGACATCAACAGGAGGAGGACGGGGACCACACGATTCATGCCCCCCCGTGTACCAGCCAGGAAACGGCGCATCAATCCTGCGAATCAATCTCAAAACGGGCTTTTCAAGCCTGCGAAGACACGGGGGGCGGCGAGGTCGGGTTGCGAGCGCCGGTCCAGCGTCCGACCTCCAGGGAGTCGATGCGCAGGTGGGCCAGTCTCCAGTCGCGGCCGCGCAGCCGGCCCACGGAGAGTCCGCCCACGGTGAGCGCGCCGATGGCGAGCGCGCCGATGGACAGGGCGCCGATGGCGAAGCCGCCCAGGGCCGCGGCGCCGATGGCGAGCGCGGGGAGGGCGCGGGGGCCGAGCGCGCGGGGGCGGCGCCACCGCGTGGTGTCCTGGCGCCGCGCGCCGAGCGTGAGCGCGGTGTTGGCGGTCAGGAGGGTGGCGGCGCCGGCGAGGGCCAGGGGGCGCCAGGGGACGGGCGTCGCGACGACGCCGGGGAGTCGCAAGGGCAGGGTGGAGCGCATGCCGTTGCAGGTGGGCATCACCGCCACGGCCGTCAGCGCGCGAGGGAGAGGGCCCCCGCCCGTCCGCGTGCGTCTCAGCGCTCGAAGGTGATGAACGCGAACGGGGGCTCGGCCTCCGGGTGCGGCTCCTCCTCCACGCACCGCCAGCCGGACAGGTCGACGTCGGGGAAGAAGGTGTCGCCCGGGTACTCGCGGTCGATGCGTGTCAGGTACAGCCGGTGGAGCAGGGGCATCGTCTGGGCGTAGACGTCCGCTCCGCCGATGACGAAGACCTCGTCGTCCGCGCGCGCGCGCGCCTGTTCGAGCGCCTGCTCCACGGAGTGGGCCACCGTCACGCCCGCTGGCGCGTAGTCCGGCTGGCGCGTGACGACGATGAAGTGGCGGCCCGGCAGGGGACGGCCGATGGATTCGTACGTCTTGCGCCCCATGACGAGCGTGTGGCCCATGGTGAGGCGCTTGAAGCGCGCGAGGTCCTGGGGCAGGCGCCAGGGCAGCTGGTTGTCTGCGCCGATGACACGGTTGGACGCCAGCGCGACGATGGCCGACAGCTTCATACGGCCACGGGGGCCTTGATGGCGGGGTGCGGGTCGTAGCCCTCGAGCGTGAAGTCCTCGTAGCGGAACGCGAACAGGTCCTTCACGTCCGGGTTGAGGCGCATGCGGGGCAGCGGTCGGGGCTCGCGGGCCAGCTGTGTCCGGGCCTGCTCCACGTGGTTGAGGTACAGGTGCGCGTCGCCGAGCGTGTGGATGAACTCGTGCGGCACCAGCCCCGTCACCTGCGCCACCATCATCGTCAGCAGCGAGTAGGACGCGATGTTGAAGGGCAGGCCCAGGAACAGGTCCGCGCTGCGCTGGTAGAGCTGGCAGGACAGCTTCCCGTCGGCCACGTAGAACTGGAAGAGCACGTGGCAGGGCGGCAGCTTCATCGACGGCAGGTCCGCCACGTTCCACGCGCTGACGAGGTGTCGACGCGAGTCGGGGTTCTTCCTCAGTCCGTCGACCAGCGCCTTCATCTGGTCGATGTGGCCGCCATCCGGCGTGTTCCACGAGCGCCACTGGTGGCCGTAGACGGGCCCCAGCTCGCCCTGCGCGTTGGCCCACTCGTCCCAGATGGTGACGCCGTTCGCCTGGAGCGTGCGCACGTTCGTGTCCCCGGCGAGCATCCACAGGAGCTCGTGCAGGATGGACTTCACGTGCAGCTTCTTCGTGGTGACGAGCGGGAAGCCCCGGGTCAGGTCGAACCGGAGCTGGGGGCCGAAGACGCTGAGCGTCCCCGTACCGGTACGGTCGCCCTTCTTCGTCCCGTGCTTCAGGACATGGTCGAGCAAGGCCAGGTAGGGCTGCATGGGGCCAAGGCGTCTAGCGCGTTTCTGGACGGACCTCCAGGCCTTCCCATTGGACGCCCGGGGGGCGCGCCGCTAGAAGCGCGGGGCATGAAGATCTACACGAAGACTGGCGACGCGGGAGAGACCGGGCTGTTCGGTGGTGGACGGGTCCCCAAGGACGACGAGCGTGTGGACGCGTACGGAGAGGTGGACGAACTCAACGCGACGCTGGGGATGGCGCGCGCGTTCGCGTTGCCACAGGAACTGGACGCGATGTTGCAGGGGCTCCAGGACCAGCTCTTCACGGTGGGCGCGGTGATGGCCACACCCTCGGGGACGAAGGCGTCCGCGTTCATCCCGGAGCTGAAGGCGTCCTGGGCGGAGGACATGGAGCACGCCATGGACCGCTTCGACGCGGAGCTGCCGAAGATGACGCACTTCATCCTGCCCGGGGGCACGCAGGGCTCCGCCGCGCTGCACCTGGCGCGCACGGTCTGCCGCCGCGCCGAGCGGCGGGCCATTCCGTTGCTGCGCGACGGGAAGGTTCCCCGGGAGGTGATGGTCTTCCTCAACCGGCTGTCGGACCTGCTCTTCGTCATGGCTCGCGTGGCCAACCACCGCGCGGGGGTCCAGGACGTGAAGTGGATTCCGGAGAAGCCGTCCGCCTCCTAGTCGTCCCAAGGTCTGTTCCATGTTGCCCACCGCCCACCTGCGCGACCTCGCCCTCTCGGTCGGCTTCGACCTGGTGGGCTTCGCGCGCGCGGAGCCCATTCCGCCCTCCTTCCTCCTGGAGTGGCTGGAGGCGGGCTTCGCGGCGGACATGGATTGGATGTCCGAGCGGGCGGACGAGCGCCTGGACGTGAAGAACCTCCTGCCGGGCGCGAGGACGGTCATCGCCTTCGCGAACAACTACTGGCGGGACGACACGCAGTCGACGGGCTCTCCCATCGCGCGGTACGCGCGGGGGCGCGACTACCACTCCACGCTGCGCGACCGGATGAAGGCGTTCCGCAAAGCCATCACGGTGATGTACCCGGGCCTGGGCACCTACGGCAGCGTGGACAGCGGCCCGCTGATGGAGAAGGTGTGGGCCGCGCGCGCCGGGCTGGGCTACGTGGGGAAGAACGGCTGCTTCATCACCGAGCCGTATGGCTCGTGGGTGCTGCTGGCCACGCTGGTGCTGGACAGGGAAGTGGACGCGTACGCGGAGGGGCCGGCGGCGGACCGGTGCGGCGCGTGTCGCCGGTGTCTCATGTCGTGTCCCACGGGCGCGCTCGTGGGCAACGGACGGGTGGACGCGGGGGCGTGCCTGTCCTACCAGACCATCGAGAACCGCGAGCGCGAGGTGCCCGAGCCCTTCCGCCTCAAGTTCGACAACCTCGTCTTCGGGTGCGACATCTGCCAGCAGGTCTGTCCACTCAACCGCAAGCCCGTCTTCGCCACCCATCCACGCTTCGCGCCCCGCGCCGTGGCGGAGCTGGGCACGCTGGAGCTGGCGGGGCTCACGCTCACCCAGTACGAGCAGCTCATCCCGGGCACGGCGTTGGCTCGCGCACGGTACGACGGCCTGCGGCGCAACGCGGTGTACGCGCTGGGCGTGGCCAGGCAGGCGGACGCGAGGCGGCTGCTCGAAAAGCTCTGCGGAGATTCGAGCGACTTGGTACGTAGCGCCGCGCAATGGGCGCTTCACCAGCTCGACCCCTGAACCCCGCCGCGGCCCCCGCGCTCGGCGGTGTGTACGCCGCGCTCCTCGTCCAGGTCTGCATCAGCGCCGGCACCTACCTGACCGCCAAGCGCGCCATGACGGAGCTGCCGCCGCTCACCGTGGTGTTGTGGCGCTTCCTCCTCAGCGGCGCGGTGTTCGTGCTGCTGCTGGCGATGCTGCCCGGGCCGAAGCTGCCGCCGCGCGAGGCGTGGGGTCGCGTCTTCCTGCTGGGGCTGCTCGCCGGGCCGGTGAACCAGGTGTTCTTCTTCACCGGGCTGGCGCGCTCGACCGCCGCGCACGGCGCGCTGCTGTACGCGCTCACGCCCCTGGGTGTGTACCTGTCGAGCCTGGCGCGTCGACAGGAGCGCGCCTCGTCGCGGACGCTGGTGGGCATCGCCACCGCGTTCGTGGGCGTGGTGGTGCTGCTGCTGGGGCGGGGCCTCGCGGACGCGCGGGGCTCGATGCTGGGGGACGTGCTCATCCTCCTCGCGGTGCTGGCGTGGGTGGCCTACACGACGGAGGGCAAGCCGCTCGTCGCCACGCACGGCCCGCTGCGCGCGACGTCGTGGTGCATGGTGATGGGCACGGTGCTGATGCTGCCCTTCGCGCCCCTCTACGGGAACGTCGACGCGCTGGTGTCGTCGACCGCGCTGGCGAAGGCGTGCATCGGCTACCTGGGCCTGATGACGTCGGTGGTGGCGTACCTGCTCTGGTTCTACGCGCTCTCGAAGGTGTCCGCCTCGAAGGTGGCCATCTTCTCCAACCTCCAGCCCGCGGCGACCGCGCTGGCCGCGTGGGCGGTGCTGGACGAGTCCCTGCACTGGGAGCTCGCCGTGGGTGGCGTGCTCGTGCTGGTGGGCGTGCGGCTCACGCAGATGGCGAGGACACAGCCACCACCGGCGCCCCTCCCCGTCGTGGAGGAGCGCCGGACGGCCTGAGCCGCTACTGCGGATCCCACCCCGCGTTCACCGTCATGCGGTCCAGCTCGCGAACGGTGACGTAGGGGACGAAGCCCGCCGCGCGCGAGCGGGTATAGGCGTCCGCCACGTGCGCGGCCTGGGTGGCGTAGTCGGTGGAGAGCACCAGCTTGCCGGCGGCGCGGACCCGGGCGGCGTTCGTCCGGTTCTCCTCGCACCAGGCCTCGTCACAGGCGAGGTCGTCGGACCAGTACATGTCCTCCATGCCCAGCCCGTCGATGGCGGGCAGGTAGGCGGGGTCATCCACCAGCTCCGGGGAGTTCTGCGGCATCACCTTGAAGGCCGGGTTGCGCGCCTTGGCGTACTGGCTGATGCGCGCGATGAGGGCCACCATCTTCCGCGCGAGGTCGGCGCGGTTGGTGCCCGCGGAGCCCGCGGGAATCTCCTCGTACGTCACCACCATGTCCAGGTAGCACCCGGTGAAGCCCGCGGCGAGCGCCTGGTCGATGCGCCCCTGGACGATGGGCCACCAGCGCTCGTCCCAGTACTTCACGTACTGCTCGTCGGGCCAGCCATCCACCGGGCCGAGCTTCATGTCGGCGGGCACCTGGGACCACTCGGGGCGGTACTCCTCGATGGCGCCAATCTCGAAGTACGCGAGCACCTGCTTGCCCCGGTTCTTGAGCGCGGTGATTTCGGCGGCGGTGAACCAGTCGTCGGAGCCGTCGCGCGACAGCTCGACGATGGCGAGGTCGAACTTCGAGCCGGCGATGGTGTCGAGCTTCCCCTGGGGATAGTTCGTGAGCTGGTAGGTGAAGCTGTGGACGCCCTCCCACGGCACGGGCGTGCCGGCGTCGGTGCTCGTGCCGGCGTCCGCGGGCGTGCCCGCGTCACCCGGCGTGCCCGCGTCCGTGGGGGTCCCCGCGTCGCCGGGCGTGCCGGCGTCCGAGGCGGAGACCTGGATGCGCACCACGAGCAGGTCCAGCAGGGACGCATCCGCCGTGGACGTCGTGCGGTAGCGCAGCTGCACCGGGCCCCCGCTCACGAAGCGCTGGGGGGACGTCAGCGCGAGCGACGTGGCGGTCCACTTCCACGACTGCGCGAAGGTGTTGTCGCCCACCAGCACCCAGGCGCCCGCCGCGTAGTCCCACGCCTCGAACAGCCAGCGCATCTCCGACTTGAGCGGCCCTCGATAGTTGATGCCCACCTCGGCGGCGACGACGTCGGCGACGCTCACGTCCGCGGGGAGCGCGTACGTGCACGTGGCGGACGTGCCGGGCGCGAACTCGACGTACTCCGCCCAGCGGTCCTGCGTGCCCGACAGCGTCTGCGTGTGGAGCCCCTGCACGGTCTGCCCCGAACCGATGGAGCCGCTCGCGACCTGGAGGCTCGTGCACGTCAAGGTCCGCGCATCCGCGAGGACCGCCGCGTCCCCGCTCCGCTCCGGGCCGTCCGCGCTCCCGGAGGACCCACCACAGGCGAACAGCGCGATGCACCACAAACTCGACCAACCCACTGCCGCGACTCGCATGTGCTCTCCCTTTCGCCGGAGCCGGGCCTTCGCCCTGATATCGAGATGCGCTCGGCGAACGCGGCGGGCTTTAACGTCAGGCGCGCGGAGTCAGCAACGCGAAGTGGCGCGCGACACGCGACATTCCTCCGCGCGTTGGAACATTCGTTCCTGTCTGGATGGGGGGCGCGCGTCGAGCGTGGCGGGGGCCAATCCCTGGCGGAAATTTGAAGCCCGCATGTCGAGGGGGCGCCATACACTCGCGCGCATGTTCCGTTCGGGCGAGGATCTGCTCCACGTGGAGGGTCGGCTCTGGGTGCTGACCGCTCCCACGGGCAAGGCCATCTACGACTTCGCGTTCGACACGTTCTTCGCCTGTCGACGGCCGTACCAGCTGCCGTCGTCGCTGGAGGTGGTGGCGCGCGTGGGCGTGTGGAACGACTACGCGGAGCGCTACCGCGAGCTGGAGAACGAGGGCCTGCGGCTCATCCATTCGCCGGAGCAGCACCTGCTGGCCACGGAGCTGCCGCACTGGTACCCGCGCCTCGCGGACCTCACCCCGAAGGACCCCATCCTCCACTGGCAGCGGGTGGTCTGCCGCGAGCTGCGGCCCTTGCGGCGCGTGGAGGAGGGCGCGCCGGACCGCATCCCCAGCTCCTTCGAGTTCCGCACCTTCTGGTGGAGAGGGGAGCTGGTGGGGTGGGGGCCCTATTGGTGGCAGGGCTCGCCGTACACGATGAACGAGGCCGAGCAGCGCGAGGCGCTCGCGCTGGGGCGCGAGGTGGCGCGCCGCGTGGACGTGCCCTTCCTCGTGGTGGACGTGGCGCAGGAGGTCTCCGGCCGGTGGATCGTCATCGAGTGCAATGACGGACAGGAGAGCGGCTTCGCGGGCATCTCCCCGTTCGCGCTGTGGCGCAACATCCTGGAGCGGGAGGCCGCGCGCTGAGCCGGGTGGGGCGCGGTGTCCCGCCTCGCGGCGGAGCGGGAGACGCTCCTCGCATCACGAAGCGCTCTTCTTCTTCTCCCTCGACAGGCCGGTGAAGAACAGCGCGAGCACGAGCGACACCGGACCGAGGACGGGCGCCGCCAGCAAGCCCAGCGCCGTGCAGATTCCGTTGAGGCCGCCTTCGTTGTGTCCCAAGAAGTGATTGCGGTCGAGGACGTAGCCGACGAGTGGGGGCAGCACCAGGCCGGCGACGAGCGCGAGCAGGCCGATGAGGGCGGGGCCGAATCCGCTCGAGGAGCGTCTCTGGGGTGAAGTGGGCGTCATGTCGAGGTGTGGTGCGCGAAGCGGGGGGAGGGCGAGACATCCGCCGAGGTGGGGGACGCGCTCGTCCCGTGAGGCGTCGCTGGGATGCGCTGGCGTGCAGCGGACTGCACACGTCGCGAGGGAGTTTGCACGCGGTCGTGTCGCGGTGGCTTCACACCGGACCTGGGAGGGGCTGCTTCCCGCGTGTCAGCGCGTGGCAGATGGCCGCGCCGATGAGGGTGAGCACCAGGGCGAGGGGGCCCAGGATGCCGCCGAGGAGGAGTCCCAGCAGGGTGAAGAGGCCGTTGAGCCCTCCCTCCGCGTGGCCCATGCTGGGGTGGTGGTCGAGGTAGCAGCCGACGAGCGGCGGGAGCAGGGTTCCCGTGGCCGTCGTGATGACGCAGACGAGGGCGGTCGGGGTCAGCCAGCGGCTGGGACGTGGGGCCAGGGACGTGGTCATGCCTGGGGTGATTGCAACGGCCGCGCCCAGGGCGCCGACACCCCATGCCTCGGGCTCAATCGCCGTTCGGGTCCCACACGGAGATGTCGTCCTTCGGCTCGGGAGGAATCGACGGGCGCGTCGAACTGGAGGGCGGCGGCGGCGCGGGCTTCTTCGCGGTGACCGTGGGAGGCGGGGGCTTCACGGGTTCGGGCGCGGGCGCGTCGTCGTCCCCACCCAACAGCGGGTCCTTCTCGTCGGTCACCGAGGCTGCGACGGGCGCGGGCTTCTGCGTGGGCCCACTGGAGTCGGACTTCGTCGACGCCCTGGCGGCGGCGGTGGGCGCGGCGGGCGGCGGGGCGTCCAGCGGCTCCAGGTCCCCGAGGTCGGTGGCCGCCGTGGGGCTGGGCGTGGGCGCGGGCGCGGGCTCCTCCGTGGCGGCCTGGGACGCGCGGTAGACGCCCTGGCGCGAGACGGGCGGAGGGGGTGGCGAGGTATCCACCGGCGCGGCGTCCCTCGGCGTGGGCGACGCCTCCTCGCGCGTGCGGCCCGTGTCGAGCGGAGGCGGGATGTCGTCGGAGCGGTTCGCGTTGCGGTGCCCGGCGCGGATGGAGCGGCTCTCCGGCTGGCCATCCCCGAAGGGGTCCTCGTCCCGATTGGTGGGGCGGTGCGAGCTGTCCGAGTCCCCGAACGGGTCCTCCTCGCGGTCCACCTTCTTCCCGCTGGGGCGCTTCCTCGGTCGCGGCTCGTCGGCGACGACGCCCGGGGGCAACCCCCGCAGGGCCGAGTGGCGGTCGGCGCAGTTGGCGCGGTTCTCCTGGCACTCCGAGAGGCACTGGGTGAGCTGCTTGATGGTGCGCCCGCTGCCTCCGTACTCGATGGAGCAGTCCTCCTTGCAGGTGGAGAAGTCCTCCTGACAGCCAGAGGGGACGGAGCGCGCGCTCTGGGCGGCGGCGGGGCCGGCGGCGAGCGCCATTAGCAGGACGGTGACGAGACGCATGGCAATCACGAAAACTACCAGTCTTCCCACCTCCCCGCGCCAGGGGGCCGCGCTATGGTCCAGGCTTGGCGCGGCCGGCGCGCATGCGAAGGAGGCACATGGCTGTCAGGGTGGGCATCATCGGGAGCCATGGGCTGGAGCACCATCTGGGGCTCGCGGGTCGGTTGGAATCCCACACCCTCGAAACACCGTTCGGCCCGCACGCGGGACCGCTGCTCAGCGGGGAGCTGGACGGAGTGTCCGTCGTCTACGTGCCCCGGCACGGCGCCGGACACGTCTTCAACGCCACGCGCGCGCCCTATCGCGCCAACCTCTTCGCGCTGAAGCTGCTGGGCGTCACCCACGTGCTGGCCACCGGCACCGTGGGCAGCCTCCAGGAGCGCCTGCCACCGCTGCTGCCCGTCGTGCCGGACCAGGTCATCGACCGGACATACCGGCGGCCCTGCACCTTCTACGACGACGTCGCCGTGCACGTGGAGCTGGACCAGCCCTTCTGCGGCACCCTGCGCCGGGTGCTGGCGGACGCGGGCGCCGCCATGGGGGACACCGTGGCCACCCAGGCCACCTATGTCTGCGTGGAGGGCCCGTCCTTGAGCACGCGCGCGGAGAGCCTGCTGTACCGCGCCTGGGGCGGGGACCTGGTGGGCATGACGGCCATGCCGGAGGCGCGGCTGGCCCGCGAGGCGGAGCTGCACTACGCCCTGGTGGCGCTGCCCACCGACCATGACTCCTGGCAGCCCCAGCCCGAGGGCCACGAACACGAGGCGCTCCTGTCCCGGCTGTCGCACAACGTCCAGGCCGTCACGGCCCGGGGCGCGGCGCTCGTGCGTCGCGCGCTGCCGCGCGTCGCCGAGGCGACGCTGTCGTGCCGCTGCGACTCCGCGCTGACGATGGCCCTGTGGACCGAGCGCCAGCGCATCCCCGAGGAGGTCCGCTCCCGCCTGCGTCCACTGCTGGGCAGGTACCTCCCGCCGAACGTCGTCTAGCCGGACGAGGCCTCGGCCGCCCGCCTGCTGCCGACGCGCATCGCGGACCCCACCTTCCGTTACCCGTGGGTCGGGAGGGAGGAGGGAAGGATGCGGCTGCCGCGGCTCAAGTACCTCACGTGGCGCGAATTCGCCCGGCGCTTCGTGAAGGAGTTCCAGGAAGACACCGTCACGGACATCGCGGCGCAGTTGTCGTACTACCTCCTCTTCTCGCTGTTCCCGTTCCTCTTCTTCCTCGTCACGCTGGTGGCCTACCTGCCGTTCGCGCCGGGGGCGGTGGACGCGATGCTGGACCGCATCCGCCCGCTGGTGCCTTCGCAGGCGCTGGGCGTGGTGACGCAGCACCTGACGTCGCTGGTGGACCAGCCCCGGCCCAGGCTGCTCACGGTGGGTCTGGTGGTGGCGCTCTGGACGGCATCGCGCGGCGTGGACGCCCTGCGCAAGGCGCTCAACCTGGCCTACGACGTGCCCGAGTCCCGCCCCTTCTGGAAGACGCAGGGTCTGGCCATGGTGGTGACGCTCATCGGCACGCTGCTCATCCCCCTGTCGTTCGCCATCTTCCTCCTGGGCGGACGGTTGGGGGCGTGGCTGGCGGAGCGGCTGCACGTCCAGGAGGCCTTCCACATGGTCTGGTCCTGGGTGCGCTGGCCGTTCACCGCGGGGCTGGTGATGCTGGTGCTCTCGCTCTGCTACTACCTGCTGCCGGACGTGAGGCAGCGCTTCAAGTACATCACCCCGGGCTCCGTGCTGGGCACGCTGGTGTGGATGGGGAGCACGTGGGGCTTCACGCAGTACGTGGAGCACTTCGGCAAGTACAACGTCACCTACGGCTCCATCGGTGGCGTGGTGGTGCTGCTGCTGTGGCTCTACATCTCCGGGCTGGTGTTCATCTGCGGCGGCGAGCTCAACGCCATCCTCGAGCACGCGTCCTCGGAGGGGAAGGAGAAGGGCGCGCGGACGTTCGACGAGCCGGCGCCGCTGGAGCCGCCGCTCAAGACGCCCGGCGCGGCCAAGAGCGCCAGCAGCGCGCGGCGCTCGCGGCTGGCCTTCTGGCGCTGGCGTCGCCGGGTGGCCCGGGGACAGTCCCCCGAGCCGAGCGGGGCGGAGCAGCAGGGAGGCCCTCCGCCCACGTTGCACTGAGGCGGGGCGGGACTACCTGCCGCCCAGCTTCTGCTTGATGGCGGGCAGCTGGCCCGGGCTGTTGTTGGTGGAGCGCAGGTTGTTCTGCCGGATGTACTCCTGGAGGTCCTTGATGCGCTTCTCGTTGGTGGGGTGCGTGCTGAGCCACTTCATGACGCCCGGCGTGCTGCCCTGCTCCTTCTGGAGCTTCTCGAAGAAGGTGATGAGGCCGCGCGGGTCGTAGCCGGCGCCGTTGGCGTAGCGCGCGCCGTACTGATCCGCCTCGGACTCCTCGCTGCGGCTGTGCGCGAGCATCGCGCCGCCGCCCACCAGCTGCGCGGCGATCTGCGCGGCGGCGCCCGGGTTCTGCCCCAGCGCCAACTGCGACACCGTCTGGATGCCCATCTGGTTCACCATGGCCCGCGCCGAGTGCCGGCCCACCACGTGACCCGCCTCGTGCGCCATGACGCCGGCCAGCTCCGCCTCCGTGTCCGAGGCGAGGATGAGGCCGGTGTACACATACAGGTAGCCACCCGGCGTGGCGAAGGCGTTCACCGTCTTCGGGTCGTCGATGACGTTGATCTTCCACTGCACGCCCGGCCGGTCCTTCGTGGCCTGCCGGATGATGGGCGAGGACAGGTTGCGCACGTAGTCGACGACGGCGGCGTCCTGCACGTACTTGATGCCCTCCTTCGTCTCGAGCTCCTTCTTCACCTGCTGGCCGATCTCCTCCTCCTGCTCGTCGGAGACGAAGGTCTTCGCCAGCGCCTTCTCCGCCTGGACACGCTGCGTGGTGCAGCCCACCGTCAGGGCCAGGGAGAGGCCCAGTACCGCCGTGAGAATCCGTTGCATGGCCGAGGATGCCTTTCTTTTCGCCTGTGGGTTCATCGAGGAAGCGACCGCCGGGACTCTTGGGCAGCGCGGGGCCTGGCGGCAAGTCCCGAGTCGCCGCTCCGTCCGCGTGGCGTCCGGGGGAGGTCAGCGGCGGCCCGGAGAGGGCGGGTCGGCCCGAGCGCACGGCCGGGCGCTGGGAGCGCCGCGCCATGCCCGCGCGGCCGACGGGGTGGACACCAGCGCTTGCGGCGCCTGGGCCCGGGATGGACCTTGACGTGAGGAGCTGTCGCGGGTGGGGACACCGCGGGGAGGTCGCCATGTCACGTCCGGTCTGGGTCGGTTCGCTGCGCTTCGGCGTGGTGACGTTGCCGGTGCGGCTGCATGGCGCCGTCGCCTCGCGCCAGGTGCGCTTCCACCTGCTGCATGACGCGGACGGCGGGCGCATCCAGAACCGGCGCGTGTGCTCGGTGGATGGCGAGCAGGTGCCGCTGGAGCACGTGGTGCGCGGGCACGAGCGGGAGGGCGGCGGCTTCGTGGCGGTGACGAGCGGCGAGCTGGACGCCCTGGACCCCCAGGCCAGCCGTGTCATCGAGTTGACGGAGTTCGTGGAGCCGGCCTCCGTGGACCCGGTGCTGTGGGATGCCTCCTACCACCTGGTGCCGGCCGAGGGGGCCGAGCGGGCCCATGCCCTGTTGACCCAGGCGCTGCGCTCGTCGGGGCGCGCGGGGGTGGGGCAGTTCGTGCTGCGCCAGAAGGGGCACCTGTGCCTGGTCCGACCGTATGGGCGGGGGCTGGTGCTGACCACGCTGCACTACGCGGACGAGGTGGTGCCGCAGGACGCGCTGCCGGAGCTGGCCCTGTCGGCCCCGGAGCCGTCGCCCCAGGAGCTGGACGCCGTGCTGGGGTTGATCTCCGCGGGCGCGATGGACTTCGACGCTCGCCGCTACCGCGACACCCACCGGGAGCGGGTGCTCGCTTTCCTGGAGCGCAGGGCCCGGTCCCGCTCCCGTTCCGTGACGGTGGGCCCCTGGCCCCGGCCGTCCCGGGAGGCGGAGGCGTCCGGGAGCCTGCGGCTGCGCTCGCGCCTGGCGGCGCGCGAGGTCCGCGCGCGGGACGAGGCGCCGGAGGACGTCGGGGCCCAGGCCCCGGCGCGGGAGGAGGGCGAGGAGCCGTCGTCCTGAGTCCTCCGCGCGCGCGGGCTTCGTCCTCCGCCGGTCACGGGGCCGGATGTCCGCGGCCCGACATGCGAAGAAATGCGTGGGCGGAGCGGGCGCCGGTGCTATGTGCCGGACCCGGATGCCTGAATTACCCGAAGTGGAGATCGCCCGGCGCAACCTGGTGCGCTGGTTCGAGGGTCGACGTCTCGAGCGCGCCGAGGCCGACTCCAGCCGCGTCTTCCGGGGCGCGGAGCGGACCCGCTTCTCCCAACTCCATGGCCGGTTGAACTCGCTCGTCCGGCGGGGCAAGTACCTGCTGTTCGCCTTCGAGGAGGACCGGGGGCTCTTGGCCCACCTGGGGATGACGGGCAAGTTCGTGCGCCGCCAGGAGGGGGAGGCCGTCCCCGCCAGCCGCGCCCGCTTCCACCTGGACGATGGACGCGTCATCCACTTCGCCGACGCGCGCATGTTCGGCCGCATGGAGCCGGTGGCCGCCTCCGGCCTGCGCGACCTGGAGGTGGTCCGGGCCCTGGGGAGGGATCCGCTCGCGGACGGCCTCACCGCCGCCCAGCTCCAGCAGGCCGTGGGCGGGTCCAAGCAGGATTTGAAGGTCGCCCTGATGGACCAGGGGCGTATCGCCGGGCTCGGCAACATCCACGCCGCCGAGGCCCTCTTCCGGGCGGGGCTCCACCCCTCCCGCAAGCCCTCCTCCCTCGCCCCGGAGGACTGGAAGCGGCTGGTCCAGGCCATCCGCGAGAGCATCGACTTCGGCCTCGAGGAGCAGGAGGGGGAGGAGCCCGTGTACCTGGAGGAGGGGAAGTCGGAGAACCCGTTCCTCGTGTATGGGCGGGGAGGTGGCCCATGCTCCCGGTGTGGCTCCCCGGTGGAGTCCTTCCTCCAGGCCGGCCGTACCACCCATGCCTGTCCCCGGTGCCAACCCCGGGGGAGGACTGGGAAATGACCCCGGGCATCCCGCCGTTGACGGCGCGAACCCGAGGCCCCGTTGGCGTTGACACCCCCCTGTCCCGTGGCTTGAATCGCCCGCCTTTCCGACCCGGCCGCCCCGAGCGGCCCTGGAGATCGTTGCCCATGTCTCACGTCCTGCTGGCGGCGTTGCTCGTCGCTTCCTCCACGGCCACCGCCCAGGTGACCGGCGAAGCTACGCCCCCACCCGCGCCCGCGGAGGCCGCGCCCGCTCCCGCCCCTGCCGACGCCACGCAGGCCCCGGCCGCCACGCAGGCTCCCGCCGCCGAGGGCGCCGAGCCCGTCACCCGGGACGACCTGGAGGCCGCCCGCCAGGAGCTGCGCGGGGAGATCCGCGCCGAGGCCGCCAAGCAGTCGCTCAGCGGCGACGAGTGGAGCGAGGAGTACCCGGAGGAGACCCGCAAGCTGGAGGTCTTCCAGCTCGACGGCTACTTCCGACTGCGCCCCACGCTCTTCTACAAGTTCGACCTGGGCAAGGCGCCCACTCGGAGCATCTTCCCCGGCTCGTCCAACCGCTACGGCGAGAACACCCAGTCCTTCGCCACCATGCGCCTGCGCCTGGACCCCACGTTCAACGTGTCCGAGCAGGTGAAGATCAAGCTCCAGGTGGACGGCCTGGACAACCTGGTGTTCGGCTCCACGCCGGACACGCTCAACCCGCTCGACCAGCGCAACATCTTCAACATCTTCTCCGAGGACCAGGAGTCGCTGGGCGACACGTTGTCGGACTCCATCAAGCTGCGCCGCGCCTACGGTGAGGTGAACACCCCGGTGGGTATCCTGCGCTTCGGCCGCATGGGCAGCCAGTGGGGCCTGGGCATGTTGCGCAACGACGGCAACTGCTTCGACTGCGACTTCGGCGACACGGTGGACCGCATCCAGTTCGTCACCGAGCCGTTCGCCGGCTGGTACGTGACGCCGATGCTGGACTTCAACGCCGAGGGCGGCACCTACAGCGGCGGCTCGGAGGGCGAGCCGGTGGACCTGACCCAGGCGGACGACGCGCACAGCTGGGTCATCGCCATCGCCCGCCGCGACACGGACGCGCAGATCCGCTCCAAGCTGGAGAACAACCAGGGCGTGCTCCAGTACGGCCTGCACTTCGCCTACCGCACGCAGGCCTACGACCAGGCCAAGAACACCGAGGGCCAGACGACCAGCGGCTTCGTGCCGCGCGACGCGTCGCTCTACATCCCGGACCTGTGGCTGCGCTACGAGGAGCGCAACTGGCGCCTGGAGTTCGAGTTCGCGGCCATCCTGGGCAACATCGGCAACCGCGCCATCACGGTGGGCGAGTCGGCCCTGGACCAGAGCCTGAAGGTCGCGCAGTTCGGCGGCGTGGCGCAGGGCGAGGTGAAGCTGGCGCAGAACAAGCTGTCGCTGGGGCTGGAGCTCGGCTTCGCCTCCGGTGACAAGGCGCCGGGCTTCGGCAACCTCCAGCGCAAGAGGGGCTCCAACACCGACGGCTCCACCGCGCCGGGCGACGTCGACGGGCCGCAGTACCGCTGCGACAACACGGGCTGCGCCGACAACGCCATCCGCAACTTCCGCTTCAACCGCGACTACCGCGTCGACCTCATCCTGTGGCGCGAGCTGCTGGGCGGCATCACCGACGCGTTCTACATCCGGCCCTCGGTCAAGTACACGGTGGCCCCGGGCATCGACATCTACGGTCGGGTCATCTACTCGCAGGCGATCTACGCGGAGTCCACGCCGTCGTACACGAGCAAGGCGCTGGGCGTCGAGGCGAACGCGGGCGTGGACTACACGACGGAGGACGGCTTCATCGCCGGCGTCGCGTACGGCATCCTCTTCCCGATGAAGGGCCTGCAGGAGTTCGCGCCGGAGCTGCGTCGCGACCTGGAGACGCCGCAGACGGTGCGCGGCTGGCTGGGCATCAAGTTCTAGCCATGGGCCGCGTCCTCTCGTCGTTCGGGGTGGCCACCGGCCTCGCGCTGGTGCTGGTGGCCTGCGGCATCAAGGGGGCGCCCAAGCCGCCGCTCCCGACCTCCGCGCCCGCGACGGAGGCGTCCGCGCCGCCGTCGGCCACGGAGGAGCGCAGCGTGGAGTCGGCGGGCCCCTCCGTCACTCCCACCACGGATGGCGAGGCGCTGACGCCCACCACCTTCGCGGACGCCGGAACGCCGTGAGCCACTTCCCCTTTCGCAAGGGTGTGCTGCACGCGGAGGGGGTGCCCCTGCCGGCCATCGCCGACGCGGTGGGCACCCCCACCTATGTCTATTCCACCGCCGCGCTGACGGAGCACTTCCGCGCGGTGACGGAGGCCTTCGCGCCGACGCGGCACCTCGTGTGCTACTCGGTGAAGGCCAACTCCAACCTCGCCATCCTCAAGCTCCTCGCGGGGCTGGGCGGGGGCTTCGACATCGTCTCCGGCGGCGAGCTGGCCCGGGTGCGGCACGCGGGCGGCGATGCGGCGAAGACGGTGTTCGCGGGCGTGGGCAAGACGGCGGAGGAGATGGAGGCGGCGCTGGCCGCCGGCCTCCTGCTCTTCAACGTGGAGAGCGCGGAGGAGCTGGAGCTGCTCGACGCGGTGGGGCGCCGGCTGGGACGGCGCGCGCCGTTCGCCCTGCGGGTGAACCCGGACGTCGACGCGCGCACCCACCGCTACATCGCCACGGGGCTGAAGACGTCGAAGTTCGGCGTGCCCTTCGAGGAGGCGATGGCGCTCTACGCGCGCTCGAAGAAGCTCAAGGGCGTGCGCGCGGCCGGGCTGGACTGCCACATCGGCTCGCAGCTCACGCAGGGCGCGCCCATGCGGGCCGCGCTCACCAAGGTCGCGGGGCTCTACGCGGAGCTCAAGGCCCGCAAGCACCCGCTGGAGTACCTGGACGTGGGCGGCGGCCTGGGCATCACCTACACGGACGAGACGCCGCCGACGGCCGCGGAGTACGCGCGCATCGTGCTCGCCGCGACGAAGGACACGGGCGCCACGCTGGTGCTGGAGCCCGGGCGCTTCCTGATGGGCAACGCCGGCGTGCTGCTCACCCGCGTGCTGTACCGCAAGCGCACCCCCGCCAAGCAGTTCGTGGTGGTGGACGCGGGGATGAACGACCTCATCCGCCCCGCCCTCTACGAGGCCCACCACGGCCTCGTCCCCCTGCGCATGCGCCGGGGCAAGGCGGTGGAGGTGGACGTGGTGGGGCCGGTGTGTGAGTCGACGGACGTGCTCGCGAAGGCGCGGCCCCTGATCCTCCCCCGGGCGGGCGAGCTGTATGCCTTCCTCGGCGCCGGGGCTTACGGCATGAGCATGGCTTCCAACTACAACTCGCGGCCCCGTCCGGCGGAGGTGCTGGTGGACGGTCAGGCGTGGCGGGTGGTGAGGGAGCGCGAGCGCACCGAGGATCTCTGGCGCGGCGAGCGGGCCTGAACATATAAGCGCCGGCATGAAGACCTTCGAAGGCTCCATGACGGCGCTGGCCACCCCGTTCCGCGATGGCGCGCTCGACGAGCCGGCCTACCGCGCCCTGGTCCGGCAGCAGATTGAGGGAGGCACCAGCGTCCTGGTGCCCATGGGCACCACCGGCGAGTCCGTGACGATGACGGCGGACGAGTGCGCGCGGGCGGTGCGGGTGGTGGTGGAGGAGGCGAAGGGCCGCGCGCTCGTGGTGGGCGGCGCGGGCTCCAACAACACCGCGGAGGTCATCGAGAGTGTCGCGCGCGTGCGCGACGCCGGCGCGGACGGCGCCCTCGTCGTGACGCCGTACTACAACCGGCCCACGCAGGCGGGCCTCGTGGCGCACTTCGGCGCGGTGGCGCGCGCGCACCCGGGCTTCCCCCTGGTCGCGTACAACGTCCCCGGCCGCACCGGCGTGGACCTGCTGCCGGAGACGGCGCTGCGCCTGTGCGACTTCCCGGAGGTGGTGGCCATCAAGGAGGCCACGGGCAACCTGGCCCGGACCATCGACCTGGTGGAGAAGTGCGGCGACCGGCTGACGCTCCTGTCCGGCGACGACTTCACCGTGCTGCCCTTCATCGCCTGCGGCGGCAAGGGCGTCATCTCCGTGTCCTCCAACGTGGCGCCGCGGATGATGGCGGACCTGGTCGCGGCGGCGCGCGCCGGAGACCTGGCGAAGGCGCGGGGGCTCCAGGTGAAGATGAACAACCTGCACCGGCTGCTCTTCGTCGAGTCGAGCCCCACCCCCGTGAAGTGGGCGCTGCACCTGATGGGCCTGTTCGGGCCGGAGATCCGCCTGCCGCTGCTGCCCATGACGGAGCCCAACGCCGCGAAGCTGCGCGACGAGCTGCGCCACCTGGGCCTGCTGCCGGCCTGAGACACCCGAGGGAGTGGCCGCGCACATGATTCGCACCGTCATCACCGGAAGCGCGGGGCGCATGGGCAGCACGCTGGTGCGCCTGACGCGCGACTCGAAGGCGCTGGAGCTGGTGGGCGCCACCGCGCGCCCGGGCAGCCCCTTCGTGGGACAGGACGCGGGGCTCGCCGCGAGGGTGGGCGAGGCGCGCGTCCCGGTGTCGGACGACCTGGGGCGGACCCTGGACGCGGCCCACGCGGACGTCGTCATCGACTTCACCAGCGCGGAGCTGAGCGTGGCCCACGCGAAGGCGTGCGCCGCGCGGGGCGTGGCGCTGGTGGTGGGCTCCACGGGCTTCGACCCCGGGCAGCAGGCGGCGCTGGCGGAGTGCGCGAAGCGCATCCCCATCGTGGCCGCGCCGAACATGTCGGTGGGCGTCAACGTGGTGTTCCGCGTGGCGGCGGAGCTGGCGCGCGTGCTGGGCGACGGCTTCGACGTGGAGGTGCTGGAGGCGCACCACCGCATGAAGAAGGACGCGCCCAGCGGCACCGCCCTGCGGCTGGCGGAGGTGCTGGCGTCGGCGCTCGGGCGCACGAAGGACGACCTCGCCTTCGCGCGCCACGGAAACATCGGCGCCCGGCCCGCGCGCGAGATTGGCGTGCAGACGCTGCGCGGCGGGGACGTGGTGGGCGAGCACACGGTGTTCTTCTACGGTGAGGGTGAGCGCATCGAGCTGACCCACCGGGCGACCAGCCGGGACCAGTTCGGCCTGGGCGCGCTGCGCGCCGCGCGTTGGGTGGTGGGCCGCCCGCCAGGGCTGTATGACATGGCCGACGTGCTCGGCTTCCAACAGGGGACTCCATGACGACCGCCCGCTACTGCCGCTTCCTGCACGAGGGCCGCGCGCACCACGGCCGCGTCGAGGGTTCGGAGGTGGTGGTGCTCACCTCCGCGCCGTGGCTGTCGGGCGCGAAGGACACCGGCATCCGCCGCTCGCTGTCCGCGGTGACGCTGCTGGTGCCCTCGGACGCGTCGAAGGTCGTGTGCATCGGGCAGAACTACCGCAAGCACGCGGAGGAGATGGGCAAGCCCGTCCCCGTCGAGCCGCTCATCTTCACCAAGCCCTCCACCTCGCTCAACGGCCCGGGTTCGCCCATCCGCATCCCCAAGGCGAGCCAGGAGGTCCACTTCGAGGCGGAGCTGGCCATCGTCATCGGCGAGCGGCTGAAGAACGCGGACGAGACCACCGCCGCGCGCGCCATCTGGGGCCTGACGTGCTTCAACGACGTCACCGCGCGCGACATCCAGAAGCGCGAAATCCAGCACACGCGCGCCAAGGGCTACGACACCTTCGCCTGCGCCGGCCCCTGGGCCGTGACGGGCCTGTCCCCCGACGACCTCCAGATCTCCTGCCGCGTCAACGGACAGGTGCGCCAGGACAGCCGCACGTCGGACATGGTGTTCAGCCCCGCGCGCCTGGTCGCCTTCATCTCCCACATCATGACGCTGCTGCCGGGCGACCTGGTCAGCACCGGGACGCCCTCGGGCGTGGGGAAGCTTGCGGCCGGGGACTCGGTTGAAGTGGAAATCGAGGGAATCGGGACCCTGCTCAATCCGGTTGAGCTGGAGCCGTGAACACCATCGTCTACGTTGGGTTGGGGTCGAACGAGGGGGAGCGGGAAGCCCACCTCGTGGCCGCTTTGACCGCGCTGTCCCGCATCGACGCGGTGGCGGTGCTCCGCTGTTCCTCCCTGTTCGACAGCGCCCCGGTGGGGCCGCCGCAGCCGCGCTACCTCAACGCGGTGGTGGCGCTCGACTGCGGGCTGTCGCCGCAGCGCCTGCTGGCCATCCTCCAGCAGATAGAGAAGGACCTCGGCCGTCGTCGGGACCAGCACTGGGGGCCGCGCACCATCGACCTGGACATCCTCTTCTGGGAGGGACAGGTGGTGGCGGACCCCAACCTCCAGGTACCGCACCTGGAGCTGCACAAGCGCCGCTTCGCGCTGGAGCCGCTGGCCGAGCTGGCGCCGGACCTGAAGCACCCCGTGCTCGGAATGACGGTGACGGAGCTCCTCGGGAAGCTCGCCCCGCAGGATGTCCGCAAGAGTGAGTCCACCTGGTGGCCCGAAGCGAGCCTACCGAGCAACGAGACATGAACCTCTCCCTGGCCCTGGCCACCGCGGCGCTGCTCGCCGCCGAGCCGTCCTCCCCGCTGCCCCCTGGTCACCCGCCCGTCCCTCCGGGGACGCAGGCCTCGCCCGCCGTGTCGCCCGAGGGCGCGCAGTCAGGCGCGCTGCCCCAGGGCCACCCGCGGGTGGACGGCGCGAGCGCGACGCCGGCCCCCTCGGGGGCGCTGCCCCAGGGCCACCCGCCGCTGTCGGGCACGGGCAAGGCGCCGCCGTCCGCGGAGGAGCTGCTGCGCCAGCTCGATTCGACCGAGGGGCTGCAGGGTCGCCAGAAGACGTTCGAGATCGCCGCGTCGCTGGGCCGGCTCTACTACCTGAACGGCCGCAACGCGGACGCCGCGACGTACCTGCAGCAGGCGCTGGACAAGGCGGCGGCGACGCGCGCGGTGTTCCTGGCGCAGCGCAAGAAGCTGGGCAAGGCGCAGGCCCCCTCCGCAGAGGCGGCCGGCTGCGGCTTCACCCCGGGCCAGGAGGTGGAGTCCATGGGCGCGGTGGCCCAGGAGCGCGCGAAGAAGGGCGACGCCGCGGGCGCGGTGGCCTGCGGGCGCGCGGCGCTGGAGCCCACGCTGGAGACGGGCGTGATGCGCGCCAACGCGCTGTACCTCGCCGGGGACGTGCCGGGGGCGCTGACGGCGTACGCCGCGGTGCTGGAGGTGGAGCCCACGCACGAGGAGGCGCTGTACGGCCGCTCGGCGCTGCTGTTCGAGACGAAGGGCGAGGACGTGGCCGCGCTGAAGCAGGCGCGCGAGGGCTTCGAGGCGCTCCAGGCGGCGCATCCCCAGGGCGCGCGCGCGCCCGCGGCGAAGCGGCTGGCGGCGCTGGTGGACGAGACGGTGAAGGCCGGCGGGCGCTCGAAGCTCAAGGCGTCCCGCGCGGAGGACCGGCGCATCCGCCTGTCCCAGGCCGCCGCGGCGCCGGGCACGGACGCGCCGCGCCCGCTGACGCCGGAGATGATGGACGCGGTGAACAACACCGAGCGCACGCCGGAGCTGGAGCAGGGCCTGGCGAAGCTGGTGGAGGAGGGCGAGGAGCACCTGGCCAGGGGGCGCTACCAGGAGGCGCTCGGCAACTACACGCGCGTGGTGCCCTTCCAGCCGGAGAACGGCCGCGCGAAGGCGGGCATGGCGTGGGCGCTGGTGGGCCTGGGCCGCCCCATGGCCGCGCGCGTGTGGGGCGTGGCCGTGCAGACCGCTCCCGCCGCGGTGGAGGCGCTGGGCGACACGCTCAAGGCCAAGGGCGACGCCAAGGGCGCCAGGGCCCTGTGGGAGAAGCTGGCCGCGGACGCGCCGGACTTCAACAAGGCCGGGCTCCAGGCGAAGCTCGCGCAGTAGCGCGCCGGGGTGGGGCGCGGTCCGCGCGCCCGGCTCAGAGGAACTTCGCGGCCAGCAGGTCCTGCACGTCGAGCAGGCCCACCGCGCGGCCCTCCACGTCGACCACGGGCAGCTGGTCCACGCGCAGCTCGCGCATCTGCGCGGTGGCCGCCAGCACCAGCGTCTCCGGCGTCACGCAGCGCGGGTTCTTCCCCATGACGTCGCGCACGGGGATGGTGAAGTCCGTCTGCCCCTGCTCCACGCGGCGGCGCAGGTCGCCGTCGGTGAAGATGCCCACCAGCCGGCCCGCGCGGTCCACCACGCACGCGGCGCCGGGGCGGCCGGGCGTCTTCGTCATGACGCCCACGACCTCCGCCAGCGGCGAGGTGTCGCGCACCAGCGGGTTGGCGGCCCCCGTGCGCATCAGCTCGAAGACGCGCTGCACGGAGCGGCCCAGCTTCCCGCCCGGGTGCAACAGCGCGTAGTCGTCCGTGCCGAAGGGCCGCGAGCGCAAGACCGCCATGGTGAGCGCGTCCCCCAGCGCGTGCAGCGCGGCGGTGGACGCGGTGGGCACCATCCCCATGGGACACGCCTCCGCGATGGAGCCGATGTCCAGCACCACGTCCGACCCCCGCGCCAGCGCGCTCTTCGCGTCGCCGGTGAGCGCGATGACCGGCGTGGCCATGCGCTTGAACGAGGGCAGCAGCCGCAGCAGCTCCTCCGTGGAGCCGCTGTTCGACAGCGCGAGGATGACGTCCCCGCGCGCCACGCGGCCCAGGTCGCCGTGGACGGCCTCCGCGGGGTGGAGGAACACGGAGCGGATGCCCGTGGAGGCCAGCGTCGCGGACAGCTTCTGGCCGATGTGGCCCGCCTTGCCCATGCCCGTGACGACGACCTGCCCCGCGCAACCCCGCACCAGCCTCACCGCCTCCAGGAACGGCGCGCCCAGCCGCTGCGTCACGCCGAGGATGGCGTTCGCCTCCGCCTCCAACACCTCCCGCGCGCAGGCGAGCGTCGCCTCGTCGTCCAGGAGCGGCGCGGAGGCCGGGGGGGCGCGGCCGGGGAGGGCGCGCAGACGAGGCTGCTTCTTGGCGGCGGTGCGTGGGGAGCGGGCCATGGCGACGGTGCGTCTTCTACCCTCCGTCCCCTCACCTGGCCACCCTTGACGCGTGGGGGGGCTTCGGTTACGCGCCTGCTCGCCAGGACCCCTCGGGGCTGGCGGCTACATCCACCTTCATTCACGGCAACATCCAGGAGAGTGACGAGATGAAGTTCTTCATCGACAGCGCGGACGTGGAGGAGATCCGCAAGGCCCACGCCATGGGCTGCGTGGACGGCGTCACGACCAACCCGTCGCTGCTGGCGAAGGTCGGCCGTGGCCTCGAGGAGACCATCCGGGAGATCTGCTCCATCGTCGATGGCCCCATCAGCGCGGAGGCCGTGTCGCTGGACGCCCCGGGCCTCATCGAGGAGGGCCGCGCCCTGGCGAAGATCCACGACAACGTCGTGGTGAAGATTCCCATGGGCGTCGAGGGCGTGAAGGCCGTCAAGGCGCTCACCGCCGAGGGCATCCGCACCAACGTCACCCTCATCTTCTCCGCCAACCAGGCCCTGCTGTGCGCCAAGGCGGGCGCCACCTACGTCTCGCCCTTCGTCGGCCGCCTGGACGACATCTCCCAGGACGGCATGGACCTCATCGCCCACATCCTGGAGATCTACGGCAACTACGACTTCGACACCCAGGTGCTCGTGGCCAGCGTGCGCAACCCCGTCCACGTCCTCCAGTCCGCGCGCATGGGCGCCCACGTCGCCACGCTGCCCTACAACGTCATCACCCAGCTGGCCAACCACCCCCTCACCGACGCCGGCATCAAGAAGTTCCTCGCCGACTGGGAGAAGGTCCCGAAGGCGACCAAGTAGCAGCGCTTCTGCCTGGGGTTCCCGGGGCGCGCCCCCGGGGGCCCGCCCGCCCCACCGCCCCCCATTTTCCCGGGCGCGTGGGACTGGAGATTTCGCCTCGCGGCATGTATTCGTTGACATCCAAGTCAACTGACGCCGTTTCATCGAGGAATCTCATGGAATTCCAGCTCACCGAGGACCAGCGCGCGTTGCAGCAGGCGGCGCGGAAGTACGCCCGCGAGGTGGTCCGTCCCAAGGCCGCTCACTACGACGAGACGGCCACCTTCCCGCGCGACCTGCTCCAGACGGCGTTCGAGCTGGGCCTGCTGAACATGGCCATCCCCGCGGAGTACGGCGGCGTGGGCCTGTCGCACCTGGACCAGACCATCGTCGCGGAGGAGCTGAGCTGGGGCTGCGCGGGCGTGGCGACGTCCATCATCGCCAACGACCTGGCCAACCTGCCCATCATCCTGCACGGCACGGAGGAGCAGAAGCAGCGGCTCCTGGGCCACTTCGCGGAGCGGCTGAAGTTCTCGTCGTTCTGCCTGACGGAGCCGGAGGCGGGCAGCGACGTGGCCAGCATGCAGACCACCGCGCGCCGCGAGGGTGACGAGTACGTCATCAACGGCGCCAAGTGCTTCATCACCAACGGCGGCCACGCCGAGCAGTACACGGTGTTCGCCACGGTGGACAAGGCGAAGAAGCACAAGGGCATCACCTGCTTCGTCGTCGAGGGCCGCCCCAAGGGGCTGACCGTCAGCAAGCACGAGAACAAGATGGGCCAGCGCGCCAGCGACACCGTGTCGCTCACGTTCGAGGACGTGCGCGTGCCGGTGAAGAACCGCATCGGCGAGGAGGGCCAGGGCTTCGCCGTCGCCATGGCCACGCTGGACAACAGCCGCCCGCTGACCGCCATGTTCTCCGTGGGCATCGCCCGCGCCGCGCTCGAGCACTCCATGGAGTACGCGTCGCAGCGCAAGACGTTCGGCAAGCCCATCATCGAGCACCAGGCCATCCAGTTCATGATCGCCGACATGGCCATGAACACCCACGCGGCCCGCATGCTCACCTACGAGAGCGCGTGGCTGCTCGACCAGGGCCAGCGCAACACGCTCCAGTCCAGCTACGCGAAGTGCTTCGCGGCGGACATGGCCATGAAGGTCGCCACCGACGCGGTCCAGGTCTACGGCGGCTACGGCTACATCAAGGAGTACCCCGTGGAGAAGCTGATGCGCGACGCCAAGCTCATCCAGGTCTACGAGGGCACCAGCCAGGTCCAGCGGCTCGTCATCGCGCGCGAACTGTTCAAGTAGAAAAGCAGAACTGTGTCCGGCGGCCGTTTCCCATTGCCGCCGGAACACGCGAATGCCTATTAACCCAGGCCGTTCGCGCGCCGCGTCAAGGCGGCTCGCACGGACTGTTTTCCAGCCTTCAAGAAACGCCTCCCGCAAGGAGAAGCCAAGCCGTGAAGATCCTCGTCACCGCCAAGCGCGTGGAAGACCCCGAGTCCAAAATCAAGGTGAAGCCGGACGGCACGGGCATCGTCCAGGAAGGGCTGAAGTACAAGATCAACCCCTTCGACGAGATTGGCGTCGAGGAGGGTCTGCGGCTCATCGCCAAGCACGACCCGAAGGGCGAGGTGGTGGTGGTGTCCATTGGCGGCAAGGAGGTGCAGGAGCAGCTGCGCCACGCGCTGGCCATGGGCGCCCACCGCGCGGTGTGGGTCAACCACACGGGCCCGCTGGACCAGCTGGCCATCGCCGGGCTGATCCAGAAGGTGACGGAGAAGGAGAAGCCGGACCTGGTCATCCTGGGCAAGCAGTCCATCGACGACGACCAGAACCAGGTGGGCCAGTACCTGGCCGAGTTCCTGGGCTGGGGCCAGGCCACGTTCGCCTCCAAGGTGGAGTCGCTGGAGAGCGAGGCGGAGAAGAACAAGGTCCCGGCCGTGACGCTCACCGCGGATGGCAAGGCGGTGCGCGTGGTGCGCGAGGTCGACAACGGCCTGGCCACGGTGGAGTGCCAGCTGCCCGCGGTCGTGACGACGGACCTGCGCCTCAACCAGCCGCGCTACGCCAGCCTCCCGGGCATCATGAAGGCCAAGAGCAAGCCCATCGAGGAGCTGACGCCGGCCAAGCTGGGCGTGGACGTCACCCCGACCATCCAGGTGCTGAAGCTGTCGTCGCCCCCGGCGCGCAAGGCGGGCATCAAGGTGCCGGACGTGGCCACCCTGGTCGACAAGCTGCACAACGAGGCGAAGGTCGTCTAATCCTTTCGGAAGATACGGAGTCACTCCAATGCCAATCGTTCTCATCGTCGCCGAGCAGCAGCCGGACGGGAACCTCCGCAAGGCCTCCCTCAACGCCATCTCCGCGGGCAAGCAGCTGGCCGACAAGGCCGGCGCGGAGCTGCACCTGGTGCTCCTGGGCAAGGAGCCGGCGAAGGTCGCCGACGAGCTCAAGGGCTCCGGCGCCAAGGTCGTCCACCTGGGCGCGGCCCCCGAACTGGAGCACTACCTGGCGGAGACGTATGCCCCCGCCATCGCCGCCCTCGCGCAGGAGCTGAAGGCGGACTACGTGGGCATGGCGTCCACCGCCCAGGGCAAGGACCTGATGCCGCGCGTCGCCGCGCGTCTGAAGTCCGCCATGGCCACGGACATCACCGCCATCAACGGCTCCGGCGCGGACCTGACGTTCACCCGTCCCATGTGGGCCGGCAACGTGTTCGCCGAGGTGAAGCTCACCACGCCGGTGAAGGTGTTCACCGTGCGCGCCACGGAGTTCGCCGCGGCCGCCGGTGGCCAGGGCGCCGCCGAGGTGAAGACCTTCGCCCCGAAGGTCGAGGCCTCCAAGACGAAGTTCGTCGACTTCAAGGAAGTCAAGAGCGCCCGCCCCGAGCTGACCGAGGCGCGCGTCGTCATCTCCGGTGGCCGCGGCACCAAGGGCGACTTCAAGGAGATCGAAGCGCTGGCGGATGACCTGGGCGCCGCGGTGGGCGCGTCCCGCGCGGTGTGCGACGCGGGCTGGGTTCCCAACGACCTGCAGGTGGGCCAGACGGGCAAGGTGGTCGCGCCCGCGCTGTACATCGCCGCGGGCATCAGCGGCGCCATCCAGCACCTGGCGGGCATGAAGTCCTCGAAGACCATCGTCGCCATCAACAAGGACGCCGAGGCCCCCATCTTCCAGGTGGCGGACTACGGCATCGTGGCGGACCTCTTCAAGGTGCTGCCGGAGCTGCGCCAGGAGCTGGCGAAGCTGAAGTAGTCGCGGCGGCCGGCGCTCGCCGGCGCGAGGGGCGGACGCGGGGCCTTCCAGGTCGCGCGCCGCCCCTTCGTCGTTCCTACAGCTCGATGTCGCGCTTGGGCGCGTCCTGCTGGTCGCCGGGCGCCTCGGGCGTCGGCGCGCCTTCCTGGGGGAGGGGCGCCTCGTCGGGGGTCTTCTCGTCGTCCGGCTTCTCCGCCTCCGAGCGCAGGTCCAGGCGGGTGCCGTCCGGCAGCTCCACGTTCAGGGCGCGGTAGCGCCAGTCCTCGTCGCCCGTCTTCTCCGCGTCCACGTGCAGCACGCCGTCGGCCTGGGGGCCGTCCAGCGGCACGTCGAGCCGCGCGCGCGTCACGCCGTTGACGGTGTTCACGGACGTCTGGGTCGGCAGCTTCGCCTCGATGGGCGAGCCCAGGGAGCTGCGCACCTGCGCGTCCATGCGGGCGATGCCCACGGCCTCCGTGTAGACGCTGGCGCCGGTGGTCCCCACGGACTTGAGGCCCCACCCCAGCGCGAGGGCGCCGAGGCAGCCGCACGAGGCCAGCACCCCGAGACACCCCACCGGCACCGCCCACCGCCAGTTCCGGTTCCACCACCCCTGCTGCGGCACCAGCGAGCCCTCGGGCCTCGCGTCCATGACCCCGTTCCTCCTCGCGCGCCACCCGCCTGGGCGGCCGACAGCCCGTCTTAGCAGGGGACGGCCGGGGTTTGGTGTGGGCGGAGCGAGCCGATAGATTCGCCGGGAGCGAGCGACGCGGGGCCGCTCGGGTCGGGCCGGAAGCCCCGGGAGGTGGCGCGTGCCGCCGCGCAAGAGCCCCTCGGCCGAGGTGGTGCTGGACGTGCTGGAGGCGCTGCCTCCAGGCCAGAAGCTGTGGGTGCGAGGCGTGGGCGCCGACCTGGCGCCGCTCCTGCGCTCCGGCGACGCGGTGCGGGTGCTGCGTGGCGGCGTCGACTCGGTGGCGCGCGGGGACGTGGTGCTCGTGCGGCAGGGGCGGCGGCTGGTGGCGCAGGTGGTGGCGTCCACCACGCCCTGGCGCACGACGACGCTGGTGGGCGCAGAGGACCGCCGGGGAGGGGAGGTGCTGGGCCGGGTGGTGGCCCTGCGTCGGGGCAGGTGGGTGGTGCCCCTGCCCCGGCCCTTCCGGCCAGCGCTCTGGATTGCACAGCGCGCGCTGGCGGCGGCGTGGGCCCGGCCCCGGACCCGGCTAGTCTACCGGGGCGTGCGGGACTTCTTCTTCTCCGGCTGGTCCAGGCCCCTGAGGCGCCACCTGGTGGGGGCGCTGGAGGTCCGGCTGTTGCGCGCGGAGGACCTGGAGGCGCTGCTCGTCTTCGCGGGGGAGCGGCTGGTGGTGTCGGCCAGCTTCCTGCGGCGGCAGCTCCGGGAGCGTTGGGGACTGGACGTGGCCTCGAGGCAGGGCGCGGCGGCGGGCGCGCTGGACGCACGCGGGCGGGTGCATGGCTTCGCCTGGGTGGACTCGTACCGGCAGGAGGGGCTGCCCCTGGACGGGGTGTGGGTCCGTTCGCTGGTGGTGGCGCCCCAGGCCCGGCGCATGGGAGTGGCCACGCGCCTGCTGGAGTGCCTGCTCGCGGAGGCGCACCGTCAGGGCGAGCCCCGCGTGCAGGCGGACGTGGACGAGGACAACGCCGCGTCGCTGCGCACATTCGAGGGGCTGGGCTTCCGCCGCGCCTCGGAGGCGCTGACCCGACGCACGAACGAGGCGTGGGACGCGGCGGGGCGCTCCAAGAAGCTGGTCGTCCTGGAGCGCGACTCCGGCGGCTGAGCTCACGGCGGGGGTTGCGCCGGGGCCTCGGGGTGCGTCAAAAGCACGGGACTCGCGGCGCGTCGTCGCGGACCCGCGGGTGGGCGACGAGGCCCGGCGCGCGGATGGGTGGTTTCAACAGGTGGGAGGAGGGAGCGGACGCGTTCCGCTTCGTCCCTGGGTCACGCCGTGAGTTCCTCGACGTCCGACAGTCTGGGTGGCGGGTCGTCCCGTTCGGAGCGCTCGAAGGGGCTCCATGCGGACGGCGCGCTGATGTTCATCACCTGCATCTGGGGCGTCACCTTCGTGGTGGTGAAGGACGCGCTGGGGCACGCGGACCCGTTCACGTTCCTGGCGATGCGCTTCGGCGTGGGCGCGCTGGCGCTGAGCGTGCTCGCGGGGCGGCAGGTGTTCTCGCCCACGAACCTGCGGCACGGCTCGCTGCTGGCCATGTTCCTGTTCCTGGGCTTCGCGCTCCAGACGTGGGGGCTGACGCTCACCACGCCGTCCCGCTCGGCGTTCATCACCGGGATGAGCGTGTTGTTCGTCCCGCTCTTGTCGCTGGGGGTGTTCCGGCGGATGCCGAAGCCGGCGGCGCTGGTGGGCGTGGCGCTGTCCGCCGCGGGCCTGTACCTGCTGACGCGTCCCCAGGCGGGCTCGGGCGGGGCGTGGTTGAGCGCGGGGGAGCTGTTGTCGCTGGGCTGCGCCGTGGCGTACGCGGGGCACATCACCCTCACGGAGCGCTACGCGTCGAAGGAGGGCGTGCTGGGGATGGTGGCGGTGCAGCTGTGGGGCGTGTCGCTCCTGTCGGCGGCCTGCCTGCCCTTCGTGGCGCGGCGGGTGGAGTGGAACCCCTCGCTGGTGACGGCGGTGCTGGTGTGCGGCCTTCTTCCCAGCGCGTTCGCCATCAGCGTGCAGACGTGGGCCCAGGCGCGCACGTCGGCGGTGAGGGCGGCGGTCATCTACGCGCTGGAGCCGGTGTTCGCGGCGCTGTACTCGGTGCTGCTCGGCTACGAGGTGCTGGGCGCGCCGGAGGTCATGGGCGGTGGCCTCATCCTGCTGGGCGTGCTGGTGGCGGAGCTGGGCACGTCCGCCTGGACGTGGTGGAGCGCGCGTGGACGGGGAGTGAGGCCGGTGGGCTGAAGCGCGGAGGTCGCCGGGCGGGCGGACGGGCGCGGGCCGGAAGAGAAGAAGGCCCGCGCGGCCTGGGACGCGCTATACCCGAGGCCCTTCCCATGAGCGTGGAGCTGCGCCGAAACGGGTTGCACCTGACGGGCACCCCCCTGTCGCTGGACGCGAAGCGCAAGTCGCCGCTGTCCTTCGTGAGTCACGGGCACTCGGACCACATCGCGCGGCACGAGCGCACCATCGCCACCGCGGCGACGCTGCGCTTCATGACGCACCGGCTGGGCCCGGTGAGCGCGCCCCTGGCCGCGCCGTACCGCCGGCCGTTCGAGCTGGGGCCGCTGGTGCTGGAGCTGCTGCCGGCGGGGCACATCCTGGGCAGCGCGCAGCTGCGCGTCATCCGCTCGGACGGGCGGCGCATCGTCTACACCGGCGACATCAACGTGGTGCCCTCGCTGACGGCGGAGGCCACGGAGGTGGCCGAGTGCGACACGCTGGTCATCGAGTCCACCTTCGGTCACCCGCGCTACCGCTTCCCGCCACGCGCGGAGGTGCTGGGGCAGGTGGAGGCGTGGGTGCGGCGGCAGTGGGAGCGGGACGCGGTGCCGGTGCTGCTCGGCTATCCGCTGGGCAAGAGCCAGGAGGCGATGAAGTACCTCTCCGACCGGGGTTTCCCATTGGTGGCGCACGCGTCCATCTACGACGTGGTCCAGCTCTACGCGGAGCTGGGCGTGCCCATCGAGAACGTGAGGCTGTTCGACGGCAAGGTGGCGCCGGGCGAGGTGCTGTTCTTCCCGCCGCACCAGGCGCGTGGTGGCGCGCTGTCGCACCTGTGGCCCCGGGGGACGGCGGTGCTGACGGGCTGGGCGTTGGACCCGGGGGCGGCGCGGCGCTACGGCGCGGACGTGGCGTTCCCCGTGTCGGACCACGCGGACTTCCCCTCGCTGGTGTCGTACGTGAAGGCCACGGGCGCCAGCGAGGTCATCACCTGCCACGGCTTCGCGGAGGAGCTGGCGCAGGCCCTGCGGGACCAGGGCGTGGACGCCAGGCCCCTGGGCGGCAAGCCGCAACAGCTCGCGCTGCTGTGACGCGGACGGGGTAGAACGCGGGGCCATGGCGCGTCCTCCGTCACCGAAGCTCGTGGGTCGTCTCGTGCGCGTCCTGGTGTGCACGGAGCACAAGAGCTTCGTGACGCGCGAGCTGCCGGAGGCGCGGCTCACGTTCGAGGGCATCGAGGGTGACAGGCACGCGGGGCACACGCGTCCCGCGGACGTGCGCACGCCCTGGTATCCGAAGGGGACGCCCATCCGGAACACGCGGCAGCTGTCGCTGGTGTCGAGCGAGGAGCTGGCGTTGGTGGCGGACGCGCTGGGCGTGCCGAAGGTGCTCGCGTCCTGGCTGGGCGCGAACCTGGAGCTGGAGGGCGTGCCCAGGCTGACGCAGCTGCCGCCGGGCACGCGGCTGTTCTTCCCCGAGGGCGCGACGCTGGCGGTGGAGGGGGAGAACGAGCCCTGCGTCGGGCCCGGCAAGGTCATCGAGGCGCACTACCCGGAGCACGCGAAGCTCGCGAGCCGCTTCGTGAAGGCGGCGTGGGAGCGGCGTGGACTGGTGGCCTGGGTGGACCGGGCCGGCATCATCCGCGAGGGTGACGAGGTGCGGGTGATGTTGCCCAAACCCGTGACGTACGTGCTCCCCTGAGCCGACGGCGCGCGTGTCTCCTCAGCCCGCGAGGTCGCGGACCGGGTCCTCTCGTGCGAACAGGCTCCGGCCCAGGTCGCGCGCCTGCTCGAGTTGCGGCGCGCCGTCCTCGCCGTGCTCCACCAGGAGCAGCTCCGACCGCACCACCCGCGCGCCGCAGTAGCCGAAGATGCCGTGGTCGATCTGCGTCTTCATGGCGCCGAAGTAGCCATGGCGGGCGTAGGTGCGCTGGTCGGCGCCGCCCAGCGCCACCAGATGCACCCGCATGTGCCGCAGCCGCTTCTCGACCTTGCCGTCGGCGCCAGTCCCATACGCCCAGCCATTGACGAAGACCCGGTCGATCCATCCCTTGAGCAGGGCCGGCATCGACCACCAATACACGGGATAGACCAGCACCAGCGCGTCGGCGCGAGCGATGCGGGCTTGTTCGGCGAGCACGTCGGCGGTGGGCGTGGCCCCCTCCAGGTGCACCGCGATGTCATCCTGGGTGAAGCGCGGGTCGAAACCCTCGGCCGCCAGGTCGGCGAACTCGCCACGGTGCGCGCCCGGGGCCTCGGCCAGCCCCGCCGAGATGGCGTGACCGACCGCGTGGGTGAGCGAACCCGGGTTGGGATGGGCGACGACGATGAGCGCGTGCATGGGCAGGTCCTCCCCTGAGCGCGGCGAACCCGCGTCAGGATTCATGTACCTTTGGTAACCTACCTTTGGTATATTCGCCGCATGCCTGCTTCAAGCCGTTCTTCCGGCGCGCGTTCGAGGCGCCGGATGTCCCGTGACGAGCGCGCGCGGCAGCTGCTCGAGGTGGCCTGGCGGTTGGCGCGCGAGGAGGGCGCGGATGCGCTGACGCTGCCGCGTCTGGCGGAGTGCGCGGGTGTGACGAAGCCCGTGGTGTACGACCACTACGCGAGCCGGGCCGGCCTGCTCGCGGCGCTCTACCAGGACTACGACCGTCGTCAGACGGCGCGCATGGACGAGGCCCTGGCCTCCAGCGCGGACAACCTCCGGGCCAAGGCGAAGGTGATGGCCGACGCCTACGTCACCTGCGTGATGAGCCAGGGGCGGGAGATTCCCGGCGTGGTGGCCGCGCTGGCGGGCTCGCCCGAACTGGACCGCATCAAGCGCGATTACGAGCGCGAGTTCATGGCGCGGTGTCGCAAGGTCCTGGCGCCGTATGCGCCCGGCGCCTTGTCCGCGGCCCGCCTGTGGGCCTTGCTGGGCGCGGCGGAGGCGCTCTCGTTCGCGGCGGCGGCGGGCGAGCTCGGCGCGGCCCAGGCCCGGGTCGAGCTGGCGGACCTGATTCGCGCGCTCGTCGAGCGGCCCCAGGCGCGCTAGGCACCCAGCCCTTCCAGGTGTGATGGCCGTTGCGCGGGTTGGAGATGGACGCGCCGCAGGAACCGCCGCATGAGGAACGCGATTTCGTCGAGGTGCGTCTCCAGCGCCCAGTGGCCCGCGTCGAGCAGGTGCAGCTCCGCGTCCGGCAGGTCGCGCAGGTAGGCCCGCGCGGACGCCTGGGGCATGTAGCCGTCGTGCGGCCCCCAGACGATGAGCGTGGGTGGCTGGTGCTCACGCAGATACGCCTGGAACCGGGGCAGCCACGCCAGCGTCGAGCCCTGGTCCGCGAGCAGGTGGACCCAGTGCTCCGCGCGATGCTCCCGCTGCACCAGCAGCCACGAGAGCGTCCACAGGTCCGGGCTCATGCGCGCGACCAGCCGCTCCGGAATCTCGCCGATGAACTCGCTCCGGAAGCCCTCCTCGCTCACCGCCCGCGCGAGCTTCTCGCGCCCCTGGGGCGTCGGGTGCTCCCAGTACTCGCGCAGCGGCGCGTACTTCGGACCGAACGCGTCCTCGTAGATGTCACCGTTCTGGATGACGAGCGCCGCCACGCGCTCCGGCGCGCGCAGGGCCAGCCGGAAGCCGAACTGCGAGCCGTAGTCATGCAGGTACAGCGCGTAGCGCGTCAGCCCCAACCGCTCCACGAACCGCTCCAGGGAGCGCGCGTAGCCGTCGAACGTGTAGCTGAAGCGGCTTGTGTCCGGCGTCGCGCTGTACCCGAAGCCCGGCGCGTCCGGCGCAATCAGGCGCCACGTATCCGCGAGCGCGGGCAGCAGGTTCCGGAACTGGAATGACGAGCATGGATACCCGTGGGGCAGCAGCACCACGGGCGCGTCCGGGCGACCGGCCTCGCGATAGAAGATGTCGACGCCGTCGACCTCGACCGTCTTGTGCAGCACTGGTGGCATGCACGCGCTCCCTGGCTCGGGACGGGCCACGTGCCCGTCTGCACCGGAGCAATCTAGGCACACGCGCTCGCCCATCGCGGCGCGCCTCGCCCCCACGCATGCCTGGCGGGCTCGGGGACGGGCGCCCCTTCAAAAACACCACGGGGCCGCCAGGTTCCGGAAGGTGGAACCCCAGCGGCCCCGCGGGCCCGTCGCGCGTCAGGCGCGCTTCGGCGTCAGTCCTCCGGGGACTGGACGATGAGCTTCTCCTTGCCGCACACGTCGCAGCGCAGGTGGACGAACAGGTCGCCCTCGCTCTCCTCGGGCACCTCGCCCTCGGGCACGCCCAGCTCCGCCTTGGCCAGCGCCGCCACCTTCGACGGGATGTCCTCCGCCTTCAGCGACTGGACGTAGGTCATCTCCCGGTCGTGGCACTCGCGCGTCTCCGGCCCGTTCAGCCACGACGGCTCCATGCCCTCCGGCAGCCGGCTCACCAGCTCCAGGTTCGTCACGGACTCGGCCAGGTACGCCAGGCGGCGCAGCCGCGCCTCCTCCGGCAGGGCCGCGAACACCTGGAAGCCCTCGAGGAGCGCCTCGCGGTCGTCGCCCGTCGCCAGCTGCGCCAGCTCCAGCGCCGCGTCGCTCGACTCCAGCGCCTCGTCCCAGTTGTTCTCCGGGTTGAAGCCCGCCTCCAGCAGCGACGTGTACAGCTGCGTCGCCGCCAGCCGCCGCCGCGCCTCCTGCAGGTGCTCCACCACCTCGTGCGTCAGCCGCAGCTCCAGGAGCGCGCCCGTCGTGCGCGGATCCAACGAGCCCGTCAGGTCGTCGACGTCGACCTCCTCGCGCAGCGCGCCCTTGAGCACCTGGGCCGCGGAGAAGCGGAACAGCGGCAGCACGCCCACCTCGCGCAGGTACATCGCCGCGGCGGCCGCGTCCTTGGCCCCCATGTGCAGCGCCTTCTGCGCCTTGTCCACCACCGCCGGGTCCGCCAGGGGCTTCTTGTTCTCCAGCCGCGTCTTCACCGCCTCGCGGTAGAGCGCCTCCAAAGAGCTGCCCGGCGGCATGCGCTGCGGCACCAGCGGCCGCAGCCCCGGCACGTCCAGCACCCACACCGGCGGCAGGCCCAGGCGCTTCAGGCCCCGGAAGAACAACGAGCCGGGCGGGTCCTGCGGCTTGAACGGCGGCAGCTCGTCCCCCAGGGGCTCGCCCTGGAGCACCGCCGCCGCCTGGGCGCCCAGCGCCTTCTCGCGCTGTTCGCGGGTGAACGCTGTGATGCCCTGCGCCGGAGGCGGGGGCGGGGGCGGGGCTTCCTCACCATCGAGTCCGACGACGCGGTCCATGTCCACGTCGTCCATCTCGACTTCTTCCAAGCCCTTCGCGCCGGTGAAGTCACAGCGCAGGAGCTTGAGCTTCTCGAAGGTGGCCCCCTCCAGGTTCGCGCCCCGGAAGTCACAGTCCTGGAGGCGCCCACCATGGAAGTAGGCGTTCGACAGGTCCGAGTCCCGGAAATTGACCTTGGAGAGGTCGCACCGCTCCCACTCGGAGCCGACGAGGCCGAGCCCCGACAGGTCCGCGTTGGCGGAGAAAAGCTGGGTGAAGGTGGCGCCGGTGTGTTCGGTCGGCACCTGGCCGGCCTTGCGCAGTCGGTTCCACTCGGCCGACCCGTTCTGGAGGAGCTTCTCGATACTGGGGGCTTTCGGCATGGACCGGGGATTATTCGTATGGTCTGGTCCGCGCGCCAGCACAAATGATCGAGTACCGAATCGAGACCGACAGCGCCGGGATGCGCCTGGACAAGCACCTGCGCAAGCGGCTTCCCACCGTTCCCACCAGCCACCTGTTCAAGATGATTCGCACCAAGAAGGTGCGGGTGAACGGCAAGCGCGCGCAGCCCGAGCAGTTGCTCGCGGAGGGCGACGTGCTCACCATCCGAGGAGACGAGCAGACGCTCCGTGGGGACGACCGTCCGAAAGTGGACCGTCCCCCGCCGCCGGTGGACCCCAGCCGGCTGGTCATCCTGAGGGAGGACGACTGGTTGATGGCCGTGGACAAGCCCAGCGGCATGGCCGTCCATACCGGCTCCGGCATCACCGGGGGCACGCTGGTGGACTACGTGCGCGCCTACCTGGGCCCCAAGGCCGTGCGCAACGACTTCACCGCCTCCCCCGCCCACCGCCTGGACCGGGAGACCTCCGGCGTCATCCTGGTCGCCAAGCGCCGCCCGGCCATGGTCCACTTCACGGACGTCTTCACCCGGGGCCTCTCCAAGAAGCGCTACCTCACCCTGGTCAAGGGCCGCATGCCCAAGGACGCGGGCGTCATCGACCTGCCCCTGTCCGAGCACCAGCAGACCGCCGAATCCAAGGCCCGCCGGGGGGTGAACATGCAGGAGGCCCTCACCCGCTGGAAGGTCGTCAAGCAGTCGGGCGACGTGGCGCTCCTGTCCTGCGCCATCGAGACCGGGCGCACCCATCAGATAAGAAGGCATCTGGCCGCCATCGGCCACCCGGTGGTCGGGGACAAGAAATACGGTGACTTCGCCTTCAACCGCGACGCGCAGGCGCGCTGGGGGCTCAAGAGGCTCTTCCTGCACGCCGAGCGCATCGAGTTCCCTCACCCCGAAGGCGGTGGCAAGGTGGCCGTGGAGGCCCCGCTTCCCCCCGAACTCCGGGACGTGCTCAAGCGGGCCGCACTGCTGCCCTGAGGTCCGCGAGAGGTTTCGACAACGCGTATGTCCGACTCCAAGACGACTGACCGCAGCCGCTCCAAGCTGGTGCTCGACGGCGTCCCCAAGGGGCGCTGGTGGAAGGTGCTGCTGAAGCTGGGAGGGTGGCTCGCGCTGACGGGCGCCACCGCCGGCGCCGTGGCCCTGGTCGCCATCTACTACAAGTACTCCGAGGGCCTGCCCGCCATCCCCAAGGTGGACGAGTACTGGCCGCCCATCGTCACGGAGGTCTACACCGACGACGCGGTGCTGGCCGGCGAGTTCTACAGCGAGCGGCGCAAGGTGGTGCCCTACGAGCGCATCCCCAAGCGGCTCGTGCAGGCCTTCATCGCCAGCGAGGACTCCAGCTTCTTCGACCACTTCGGCGTGGACGTGCTGGGCACCGCGCGCGCGGGCTTCAAGACGGTGGGCGCCAAGCTGGGCCTGCGCTCCGGCGGCATCCAGGGTGGCTCCACCCTGACGCAGCAGACCGCCAAGGCCGTCCTCATCTCCGCGGAGGGCTACAAGTCCGCCACCGCCAAGACGCTCACGCGCAAGATTCGCGAGGCCATCCTCGCGCTGCGCCTGGAGGAGGCGCTGACGAAGGAGGAGATTCTCTACCTCTACCTCAACAACGTCTTCCTCGGGCACCACAGCTACGGCGTGCAGAGCGCGGCGGAGAACTACTACCGCAAGGACGTGCGGGACCTGACGCTGGGCGAGATGACGCTCATCGCCGGCCTGCCGCAGGCCCCCAGCCGCTACTCGCCCTTCCTGCGCCCGGACGCCGCGCGCAAGCGCCGCGCCTACGTGCTGCGCCGCATGCTGACCGAGGGCATGATCTCCCAGGCCGAGCACGACGCGGCCAACGACGAGCCGGTGAAGGTGTACCCCGTGGAGGACGTCTTCCACGAGTTCGCCCCGTACTTCGTCGAGCAGGTGCGCAAGGACGTGGTGGACCGCTACGGCAACCCCGCGCTCCTCAAGGAGGGCCTCAAGGTCTTCACCACCATGGACAGCGAGCGCCAGCGCGCCGCCCAGGACGCGGTGATGGACGGCCTGCTGTCCGTGGACAAGCGCCAGGGCTGGCGCGGGCCGGTGCAGCAGCTGACCGCCCCCGGCGCCCTCGAGGCCTTCATCGCCGGCGCCCGGAAGGCCATGGGCAAGGAGGAGCTGACGGAGGGGCGGCTGTACGTCGCCGCCGTCACCGCCATCGATCCGGACGGCAAGGGCGCGGACATCCAGGTGGGGCCGCACCATGGCCGGCTGCCGCTCCTGGGCATGCGCTGGGCGCGCAAGGTGAACCCGGAGGGCTACTACCCGGCGATGATGATCTCGTCGGTGAAGAAGGCCATCGCCGTGGGCGACCTCGTCGTGGTCCGCCACGTGAAGAAGAAGGACCTCACCGACGACAAGGAGCAGTGGGACAAGAAGCTGGCGGAGGAGATTCCGGACGAGGGCGTGAAGCTCTTCCGCCTGGAGCAGACGCCCGAGGCCCAGAGCGCGCTCGTCTCCATCGACCCCCACCGCCAGTACCTCACCGCCATGGTGGGCGGCTACGACTTCGACGACAACGAGTTCAACCGCGCCTTCCAGGCGTGCCGCCAGCCGGGCAGCTCGTTCAAGCCCTTCGTGTACTCGGCGGCGCTGGAGCAGCTCAACTGGACGGAGGCGACCATCATCGTCGACTCGCCCATCGTCGAGCACGACCCGGACAACAAGGTGTCCTGGAAGCCGGAGAACTACAGCGAGGAGTTCGTGGGCGACGTGCTCCTGCGCACCGCGCTGGTGAACTCCATGAACATCCCCGCGGTGAAGACCTTCGGCGCGGTGGGCGTGAAGAACATGGCGGAGTGGAGCACGCGGCTGGGCCTCACCACGCCCATGAACATGGACTTCTCCGCCGCGCTCGGCTCGTCCTGCGTGTACCCGGTGGACCTGGCCAACGCCTACGCCACCTTCAACCGCTACGGCCGCAAGAAGCCCACCTACTTCGTGCGCAAGGTGGAGGACCGCTGGGGTCGCACGCTGGAGGACCACACCGCCTTCGACGACGCGTGGGCCCCCCTGCAGGACCGCGTGGCCGCCGGCTACGCGCGCCTGTTCGAGCCCGGTGAGCAGGTGATGAGCCCGGAGGTGGGCTTCATCCTCACGCACCTGCTCCGCGGCGTGGTGCTCCAGGGCACCGGCGGCCCGGCCACGCGCCTGGGCAAGCCCGCCGCCGGCAAGACGGGCACCACCAACGACTCCTTCGACGCGTGGTTCGCCGCGTACACGCGCGACCTCGTGACGGTGGCGTGGGTGGGCTACGACCTGAACCCGCACCCGCTGGGCCGCTACGAGACGGGTGGCCGCGCGGCGCTGCCCATCTGGCTCAACTACATGAAGCGCGCGCTGGAGGGCCGGCCCCAGTCGGAGTTCTACCCCTGGCAGTCCATGGACCTGGTGCGGCTGCACATCGACAAGAAGACGGGGAAGATCACCAGCCCCGGCGCGAAGAACTCCGAGCTGATGTTCTTCAAGAAGGGCACCGAACCCAAGGACGCCGTCCCGGACCGCAACCAGGTCGACGTGGACCAGTTCATGATGGGCGCGCAGTAGCGCCCGCGCTCCGGTGATGCTCCGGGCCCCGTGCCTCCCTGGAGGAGGTGGCGGGGCCCGGTCGTCTTCAGCGTCCGGCGCGGAAGGCGCGCGCGGGCTCCAGGTGGCGTTCCAGGGCCTGGCGCAGCGAGCCGACGTCCGGGCCCGCCTCCAGCACGGAGCGGGTGGCGGTGGGGACCACCTGGGCCTCGCGCCCGGCGAACAGCCGCTTCAGGTCGTCGAAGCCCGCGCCCTGCGCGCCGATGCCCGGCGTCAGCATCAGCGCGCCGCCCAGCCGCTCCACCACGCCCCGGTCCGACGCGGGCAGCGTGGCGCCCATCACCGCGCCCGCGGGCAGCACGCCCGGGCCGGCCTTCTCGTTCAGCTCGCGCAGGCCGTCCGCCAGCGCCTCCGCCACGGAGCGGCCATCCGCCCCGGTGGACGTCTGCAGCGACGCGCCCTCCGGGTTGGACGAGCGCACCACGACGAAGGCGCAGGCGCCGCACGCGCGCGCCCGTTCAATCGTCTTCGCCAGCGCGCCCAGCCCCAGGTACGCGGTGAAGGTGGCGGCGTCCGCTCCGTACGCGCTGCCGGGCCCGAAGAGGCCCTCCGCGTACGCGTCCATGGTGGAGCCGATGTCGCCTCGCTTCACGTCCAGCAGGGTGAGCGTGCCCGCGGCCTTGAAGCGCTTCATCAACGCCTGGAGCACGACGAGGCCCTCGGGGCCGTGGCGCTCGAAGAAGGCGCTCTGCGGCTTCACCACCGCCACGCGCTCGCCGGCGGCCTCCACCACGCGGTCGCAGAAGTCGGAGAGGCCCTGTGCGGTGTCCGGCAGTCCCCAGCGCTGGAGCAGCTCCCTCGAGGGGTCCACGCCCAGGCAGAAGGGCGAGCGGGTGTCGGCGAGCCGGGCGAAGCGCTGGGCAAAGGATGGGGAGGTCGTCACCGTTCCATCTCCTTCGGGTGAGGGGGACTTCAGAGCAGCCGGCGCGCGGCCACGTCGAACAGGGGGTTGGGCAGCACCTTGGCCAGCCGCGAGGGCAGGGCGAGCTGCCAGGGGAAGGACAGCTCCGTCTCGCCGCGCAGGATGCCCGTGCCCATCCGCTCCACGGCGGCCTCGGTCTCCATGAGGAAGGGCATGGGGAAGGTGTTCTGCGCCGTCATCTCGCTCTTCACGAAGCCGGGGAAGACGGTGGTGACGCGCACGCCGGTGCCCGCGAGGTCCACGCGCAGGCTCTCCAGGAACGTCGCCAGGAACGCCTTCGACGCCGAATACGCCGCGTGCCCCGCCAGCCCCCGGTGCGCCGCGAGGCTGGAGATGCCGACGACGTGGCCCCGCCGCCGCTCCACCATCTGCGGCAGCACCGCGGTCAGCGTGGCGGTGGCGCCGGTGACGTTGGTGTCGATGATGGCGCGCACCTTGTCCCAGTCCATGCGGCGCCCGCTCGTGACGCCGCCCACGCCCGCGTTGGCCACCACGAGGTCCAGCCCGCCGCACTCGGCGTCGAGCTCGCGCAGCCGCTCCAGCGTCGCGTCCGCGCGCGCCACGTCCAGCTCCACCGGCTCCACGGTGGCGCCCGCGGCCTGCGCCTCGGCGGCGAGCGCCTGGAGGTGGGCGACGCGACGTCCCGCGGCGAACACGCGCAGGCCCCGGCGCGCCAGCCACAGCGCTAGTCCCCGCCCCAGCCCGCTGGAGGCGCCCGTCACCAGCGCCGTCCGATAGCTCATCTCCGCCATGGTCTCTCCTGTGCCTCCCGCGCGTGCTTCTCGCACGGTTGGCGACGCGGCGGGGCACAATTTCCGGGCCGGTGTGTCCTGCCTCCACCGGGAGCGCGGGGAGCGACGTGGCGCCTGGACGTTGCCTCGCACGGCGGGGCGATGGCCGGACCCCGGGGGCGGCCCCACCTTGTCCGCTCCCGCACGAGAGGCCCCGAATGACTTCCTCGAACCGTGTCCTGGTGGTCGACGACGACCCCGACATCCTCCTGGCCTTCACCGACATCCTCGAGCTGGAGGGCCACGAGGTGATGACGGCCCGGGGCGCGAGCGCGGCGTTGGCGCTGCTGAAGCAGGAGCCCCGCCCGGCGGTCATCCTGCTCGACCTGGTGATGCCCGGGATGGACGGCTGGGCGCTGCGCGACCAGCTGCTCACCTCCGCGGAGCTGGCGTCCATTCCCGTCGTGGTGGTCTCCGCGCAGGGCGTGAGCGCGCGCGAGGCGTCGTCGCGCCAGCTCGCCGGCGTGCTGCGCAAGCCCGTGGACCTGGAGCAGCTGCTCGCCACGGTGGCGCGCCATGCCCCCACGGGGAGGGATCCGCTCACCCGGTTCGCCTGAGGGGCTGCGGGGCCCGGCCCTCGGTCGACGCCGGGCCCCGACACGGCCTTCTTGTCAGTGCATGCCGGTGGGCGCGCTCTCGAGCTTCTCCACGACCTGGTCCACGGAGAAGCTGGCGGGCCGCTGCCGGGGCGGGAACTCGCGGAAGGTGGAGAGGAACTTCGCCACCGCCTGCTGGGCCGGCACGAAGTAGAAGGCATGGTCGATGAGCCACGACTGGTAGCCCACGGCGTCCTGCGAGCGCTCCAGCGGGTCTGCCCGCATGTCGAAGGCCAGCGGCGCGCGCCGGAAGGTGAAGGGCTCGCCCCACGCCTCGATGCCCTTCGCGTTCTGCTCGGCGAAGACCAGCTTCATGCGCTGGTAGCGCACCGCGAGCATCTCGCCGTCGTCACCGAAGTAGAAGAACTCCTTGCGCGCGCTCTCGCCCTTGCCGGACAGGAGCTCCCGCTGGTCGTACCCGTCCAGGTGGACCTTGAACTGCTTGCCGTTGGCGGCGTGGCCGGCCTTGAGCTCCTCCACGATGTCGGGGGCGCCCGCCGCCGCCAGCAGCGTGGGCAGCCAGTCCTCGGAGGAGAACAGCTCGTTGATCTGCGTGCCGGGCGGGATGACGCCGGGCCAGCGCACCAGGCATGGCGCGCGGAAGGCCCCCTCCCAGTTGGTGTCCTTCTCCCCTCGGAAGGGCGTCATGCCGCCATCCGGCCACATGCACGTCATCGCCCCGTTGTCCGTGGTGTAGATGACGAGGGTGTCGTCGGTGAGGCCCAGCGAGTCCAGCTTGTCGAGCAGCTGGCCCACGTGCCCGTCGTGCTCCACCATGCCGTCCGGGTAGAGGCCGAACCCCGTGCGCCCCTGGGACTCCTTCTTCAGGTGCGTGTGGATGTGCATGCGCGTGGTGTTGAACCAGATGAAGAAGGGCTGGTCGGACTTCGCCGCGCGCTCCAGGTACTCGCACGTCGCGGCCAGGAACTCCTCGTCCACCGTCTCCATGCGCTTCTTCGTCAGCGGGCCCGTGTCCTCCACCTTCTGACCGCCGTGCCCGTCCGACCTGCAGCGCAGCACGCCGCGCGGGCCGAAGCGCTTCCGGAACGCCGGGTCCTTGGGGTAGTCCGGGTTCTCTGGCTCCTCCTCCGCGTTGAGGTGGTAGAGGTTGCCGAAGAACTCGTCGAAGCCGTGGACGGTGGGGAGGTGCTCGTCGCGGTCTCCCAGGTGGTTCTTGCCGAACTGGGCCGTCATGTAGCCCTGGGCCTTGAGGAGGTCCGCGATGGTGGGGTCCTCGGCCTGGAGGCCCACCTTCGCGCCGGGCATCCCCACCTTGGTGAGGCCCGTGCGGAACGGACACTGTCCGGTGATGAAGGCGGCGCGCCCCGCGGTGCAGCTCTGCTGCGCGTAGTAGTCGGTGAGCAGCGCGCCTTCCTTCGCCAGCCGGTCGATGTGGGGCGTGCGATAGCCCATGACGCCCAGGTTGTAGGCGCTGAGGTTCCAGTAGCCGATGTCGTCCCCGAAGATGACGAGGATGTTGGGCTTCTTCTTCGCGGCCTTCTTCTGCGTCGCCATCGCGCGTCTCCCTTGCTCCGGAATGTGCGGTAGGAGTGGGCGCCGCCGCGCTCGGGGGCAAGGAGGAGCGGACGGGAGGGCGGCCCGCCGATGGAGGGCGCGCCTCGTCCCGGAGGGCGATGTCGGCCGCCTGGCTCCTGCCGCGGGGCGATGGTCCGCGCGCTGGAGCCGGCCCCACCTTGTCTCGGCGGGCGGGGAGACTCGGCGCGCGCACGCCGGGGGCGGCTCGCATGGAGAAGGCAGTGGAAACCGGGGCTGGGGCGGACGAGGACGCCACGGTGGCCCTGCTGCTCGACCTGGCGCGCGCGCTCCATCTGGCGTACGTGCCGTCCTTCGGCGTGGAGCAGCGCGTGCGCCGGATGGCGCGCGCGTGGGGGCTGCAGGTGGAGGTCTTCACGCTCCAGACGCTGGCGGTGACGGAGGTCCGCACCGGGGCGTCCCGGCGCGTGGACATCGCGCGGCTGCCCTTCAATCCGCACTGGAACCTGAAGCGCGCCGCGTCGCTCCTGCTGCTGTCGGAGTCCATCTCCGCCGGACGGCTGCGCGTCCCCCAGGCTCGCGCCGAACTGGAGCGCATCCTCGCGCCACATCCGGCGCACCCCGAATGGGTCATCTTCGTCGCGTACGGCGTCTACGGCGCGGCCGTGGCGGCGCGCGTGGGCGGCGGAGCCTGGGAGATGGTGGCGGCCTTCTTCATCGGGCTGCTCGCGGGCATCATCCACTTCGGCACGCTGAAGTCGGAGCGCGTGGACCTCCAGAAGAGCTTCCTCGCGGCGTTCCTCGGCGCGCTGGTCGCGCTCGGCCTCTCCCGCGTCCTGCCCTCCTTCGATGCCTCGCGCGCCCTCTTCGGCGGCGTGACGCTGCTGGTGCCGGCCATGGTCGTGACGCTGGGCGCGGCGGAGCTGGTGGGCGAGTCCGTGGAGGCCGGCGTCTCCCGGCTGACCTATGGCGTGCTGCGCTTCCTCATGCTCGGCGTGGGGCTGGCGGCGGCGGGGACGGTGTGGGCGCTGCTGGGCCACCTGCCGGCCGCGACGCGGGCCACGAAGCTGCCGGAGCCGGTGCTGGTGCTCGTCATCGCCGTGGGCGGCCTGGCGTTGAGCTTCTGCATGTCCGCCCGGCGCAGGGACACGCCCTGGATTGTCGGCGCGGTGCTCCTGGCCTGGGGCGTCCAGGAGCTCACCAAGAGCGTCATGGGGGACAAGGGCAGCCCGCTCGTGTCGGCGTTCGTGCTCGGCGTGGCGGGGCAGCTCTACGGGCGCCTGCCGGACCGGCAGTCCGCCACGCTCATCTATCCCGGGCTGCTCCAGCTGGCGCCTGGCTTCGTCGGCACGCGGGTGATGCTCTCGCTCATGGGCGCGCCGGGCACGGACGCGCCGGCGCGGGCGTCCGAGGTGTTCCTGGTGGCGCTCCAGTTGGTGATGGGGCTGGTGTTCGCCTTCATGCTGGGGCTGTCCCACGACGCGCGCGCCACGCCGCCCGCGACGCCTCGCGAGAGCCCGCCGGGCATGTGACTACTTCACGGGCGCGTGGAGCCGCTCCTCGAACCACCGCCGTGCGTTTCTGAGCTGGAGGTGGGTGTGGCCCGGGCGGACCTCGATGGCGCCGGTGACGCCGCCCGCGGTGGCGAGGATGAGGGCGTGGGTGACGCCGCGCCCCGAGTCCACCCGTCCGCGCAGCTCCAGGCCGCCCTCCGCCGTGGCGTGCAGGTCGCGCACCTGGACCCCCGCGTCGCTCAGCCGCAGCCGGCCGGTGACCTTCAGGTCCTTGGCCTTGAACAGGGGGGACAGGAAGGTGGGCAGCTTCTTCTCGTCGGTGAGCAGGGCGACGAACGGGTCGGAGCTGGCGAAGGTCGAGGTGAAGCGCGTCTCCAGGGAGACGGGCTCCAGGTCGAGCGTGGCGGAGGGGAGGCTGAACGTGCCGCTCCACGCGCGCACCTGCATGTGCTTCAGGTCCGCGGACACGTGCTCCAGGTGGAGGTTCGAGCCCTCCAGTTCGAAGGCCTTCTCCCGCAGCGCCACGCGGCGCGCGTCGATGTCGAGCGTGGCCTGGAAGAGCATCCGCGTCTCCCCCGCCCAGCGTCCCTCGACGAGGTCCGTCCTCACCAGCAGGTTCAGGCGGTGGGGTTCCCGCACCGGGCCGGGCGTGTCGGAGCCGGAGACGGTGGCCTTGCCGGAGTCGATGCGCAGCGTGCGGCCCATCCAGGCGTTGAGCAGCCGCAGGTCGATGGGGTGACTGCGGGAGATGTCCACCCGCTGCTCCAAGAGCGGCGTCGGGTCGTCCGGCGCGCGCCGCGTCGCGTGGAGGGTCAGGGCGACGGCGGGCAGCTCCGCCACCGTCCCCACGCGCCCCTCGACGCGCACGGGGGCCAGGCGCACCGTCAGTTCTCCCCGCGGCCCCTGGTCGCGCGTCTGGGCCACCTCGCCCTGGAGGCTCCAGGGGGCGAGCACCCGCGCGGGGCCGAGCGCCACCTCCAGCTCCGCGCCCCGGGCCTCCACGCGGCTGCCCGGAGCGAGCACCCCCTCGTGGAACCTCAGCCGGGCGTCGAGGCTCCCCGCGCCGCCTCGCAGCCTGTCCGTGTGCGCGTCGCCCCATAGCGCCCCGAGCCAGCCCAGGTCGAACAGGGCCACATGCACGTCGACCTGGCCCTCCAGTCGATGCGCGTTCCCCAGGGGGGGATGGAGGTTGTCGAGCACCAGCGCGCCGCGGACCTCCTCGAGCGTCGCGACGCGCTCTCCCCGGGACTCCACCAGGCCTCCCGCCAGCCGCAGGTGCTCCATGTCCAGGGTGAGCCGCTGGCCGGCGACCACCCGCAGCGAGCCGTCCACCGCGCCCGGGCCGACGTAGCGCAAGCGCTCCCAGTTCACCTCCCGCACGTCGCGCAGCGCCACGCGCTCCAGGTCGACGCGCAGGGGGTGGGGCTCCGGTGGTCGGGGGACGGTCTCCAGGGGCGGCGCGGAGGCGAGCCAGAAGCGCACCCCGTGCGCCTCCACGTCGTGGGCGCGGACGTGGCGCGAGAGCAGCGCGGCGAGCGACACGTGGGCCTCCACCCGCTCCGCGTCGATGCGCCACTCCGCCGCGTTGTCACGCTCCCACAGGGAGAAGCCCCGGAGGTGGACGGGGCCCGGCCACACCCACCAGCCGTGGCGCCACTCCAGGCGGGTGTGGGGCGTGGCGCCGTGGACGAGCGCCGACGCGAGCCCGACGTTGAGCGCCACGTTCAGCAGGGCTTCCCACGCGAGCACCAGCCCGAGCACCCCGACCCCGACGCGGAGCCAGCCGCGCCGCTTCGCGGGGGTGGCCGGGGACTGGGGCGCTCCGTCCGACATCCCGGCCCTCCGGGGGTGTTGCGGGGTGCGGCCGGAGATAGTCATGGCTCCGCCGGCCCGCATCACCCCGCGAGGCGTTGCGTCCTGTCCGCGACGCTCAGCCCAGCGCGCTCCAGTACGGCTTCAGCGCCTGCCTGCCCGCGACCAGCGCCTGCCGGGCATCCGTGTGTACGTCGCCCGACGGGAAGTCGTCCCGCCGCCCCGCCAGCACCTCGATGCAGGCGTGCACGGACTGGGACAGCCCCTCCAGGGAGTAGCCGCCCTCCAGCAGCAGCACGAGCCTGCCGTCGCACACGCGCTCGGCGAGCGCCCGCATGGACGCGCACATGGCGGCGAAGCCCCGCTCGGTGACGTCCATGCCGCCAATGGGGTCGTACTGGTGGGGGTCGAAGCCCGCGGACACCAGCACGAGCTGGGGCCGGTACGCCTCCGCCACCGGCAAAAGCAGCTCCTCGAACAGCATCCCGTAGTCCGCGTCCGAGTTGCCGCCGGGCAGGCCCACGTTGACGGTGTAGCCCTCGCCCGCGCCGACCCCCACCTCCGGCGACGCGCCCGTGCCTGGGTAGTAGGGGAACTGGTGGACGGACTGGTACATCACGTCGCGGCGCGACCAGAAGGCCGCCTGGGTGCCGTTGCCGTGGTGCACGTCCCAGTCGAGCACGAGGACGCGCTCGGCGCCCAGCCTCCGCCCGGCCTCCGCCGCGATGGCCACGTTGTTGAAAAGGCAGAAGCCCATGGCCCGGTCCGGCTCCGCGTGGTGCCCGGGCGGGCGCACCAGGGCGAAGGCGTTGCGCGCCTGGCCCGCCATCACCGCCTCCACCGCCTGGATGGACGCGCCCGCCGCCAGCCGCGCCGCGTCCACGCTGTCCGGGGAGACCTGGGTATCCGCGTCGATGACGGCCCGATGTCCGCTCAGCTGCTTCATCCTCGCGAGGAGCGCCGGGGTGTGCACCGCCTCCAGCTCCGCGTCCGTGGCCGAGCGCGGAGCGGCCATCACCGTGCCCCGCACGGGCGCGCGCGCCAGCACGCCGAGGATGCGCTGCAGCCGCGCGGGGGACTCCGGGTGGCCCTCACCCGGGTCGTGCTGGAGGAACAGGGGGTCGGTCAGCAGCAGGGTGGGCTTCATCGAGGGTGACCTTACGCATCCGGGCGTGGGGATGTCAGGCTCCCGCCGGGAGGAGGGGCGGGCGAGGATGGGGCCCCGGTCCTTGCCCTGCTGGTGTTTCCCTCCCTACAGTGCCCCGGCTTGAGTCCACGCTTCAAGAAACCCGGCCTGCGCAGCATCCTGCTCGGCTCCTTCGCCGTGGTGCTCGCGCTCATCCTCGGGACGCTCTACTTCGTCGTCCCCTCGCGCGTGGAGGCGTTCCTCGAGACGCGCCTGACCAAGCACGGCGAGGACAAGGCCCTCCAGGCCGCCGCCGAACTGGCCGACCAGCCCATCGCGGTGCTGCCACCGCTCCTGGAGAGCCTGCACGGAGGCGACGACGACTTCGCCCTGCTCGCCGTGCTCTCCGGAGACGGCCGGGTGGTGGCCACCCACCCGGCGAGCGCGGGCGCGTGGTTCCTCAAGGGGCTTCGCGCGCGGCAGGAGTCCGGCCCCGGCGCGTCGCTGGAGGGCTTCGCCTTCGACAACGGCAACAAGCTCATCGCCCGGCCGGTGGCCCTGCGCGAGGGCCCGGGCCAGGTGCTGGTGGTGATGGACTTCACCTCGCTGGAGGAGGTGGTCCACTCGCTGCGCAACGTGGTGCTGCTGGCGTTCGGCATCGGCCTGGCGCTGTTCCTGGTGGTGGCCTTCTTCATCTCCCGCGCGTTCATCCTCGTGCCGCTGGACGCGATGATGACCATGGCCCGCCGGCTGGCCGAGGCGGACCTCACCGGGCGCGTGGACGTGGGCTCGCGCGACGAGCTGGGCCTGCTGGCGGAGGCCCTCAACCGCATCGCCCAGAGCTGGCGCGACACCCTGGGCCGCGTGCGCGGCGTGTCGGACGTCGTCGCGGGCGTCATCGAGCAGATCCACCGCACCGGCACCACCGTGTCCTCGGGCGCCGGCACCGTGCAGGCCCGCGTGGAGGAGACGTCCTCCTCCATGGTGCAGATGATGGCGTCCTTGCGCGGCATCGCGGAGAACGTGGAGGTCCTCTACCAGAGCGCCGAGGAGAGCAGCTCCTCCATCATGGAGATGGCCGCCACCAACGACGAGGTGGCGGAGAACGTCACCGCCATGGCCGCCAGCGTGGAGGAGACCACCAGCGCCATCGAGGAGATGACCTTCTCCATCAAGGAGGTGGCCAAGAACATCGAGGAGCTGTCCGCCTCCACGGAGGAGACGTCCTCGGCCATCAGCCAGATGGACGCGGCCATCGGTCAGGTGGAGGCCAACGCCAAGGAGACGGCGCGGCTGTCCGAGCAGGTCTTCGACGACGCCCAGACGGGCGTGGAGGCGCTGCGCAAGACGCTCACCGGCATCGACCGCATCAAGGAGTCCAGCCGCGCGGCGGCGGACGTCATCGACAGCCTGGGGCGGCGCATCTCCGAAATCGGCAACATCCTCAACGTCATCGACGACGTGGCGGAGCAGACGAACCTGCTCGCCCTCAACGCCGCCATCATCGCCGCCCAGGCGGGCGACCACGGCAAGGGCTTCGCCGTGGTGGCGGAGGAGATCAAGGACCTGGCCGAGCGCACCGGCGCCTCCACCAAGGAGATCGCCGAGCTCATCCGCAGCATCCAGGAGGAGAGCCGCAACGCGGTGGTGGTGATGAACCAGGGCGCGCGCAACGTGGAGGAGGGCGTGCAGCTGGGCCGCGAGGCGGAAGGGGCGCTGCGGAAGATCAACGACAGCACCCAGAAGTCCACGCAGATGGTGAAGGCCATCGCCCGCGCCACCGTGGAGCAGGCGCGCGGCAGCAAGCAGGTGACGGCCTCCATCCACCGCATCAGCGAGACGGTGCAGCAGATCTCCAAGGCCTCCAACGAGCAGGCCCGGGGCGGCGAGCAGATCATGAAGTCCGCCGAGAAGATGAAGATGCTCACCGCCCACGTGCAGCGCAGCAGCCAGGAGCAGGCGCACGGCAGCAAGCAGATCACCCGCTCCATCGAGAGCATCAACGAGATGGTCACCCACCTGAACCGCGCCCAGAAGGAGCAGACCAAGGGCAGCGAGCAGGTGCTCAAGGCGGTGGAGACCATCAAGGGCGTGTCCGAGCACCAGACGCGTTCGGTCAAGCAGCTCGAGGAGGCCATCGACAACCTCCAGCGCCAGGCGGAGATACTCCGGGGCGAGGTGCGGCGCTTCCGCGTCTAGGAGCGTGCGCGCGCGGGGCGGATGGCTTAGGAGTAGGGGGGCATGCCGACCGAACGACAGGTGTCCGAGCGCTGGGTGGTCTTCCTCATCGGCGCGGTGCAGTTCGTCAACATCCTGGACTTCGTGATGGTGATGCCGCTGGGCCCCGACTTCGGCAAGGGGCTGGGCATCGCGTCGTCGCACATCGGCACCATCGGCGGGGCGTACACGGCCGCCGCGAGCGTGGCGGGGCTGCTGGGCGGCTACTTCCTGGACCGCTTCGACCGGCGCAAGGCGCTGGCGGTGTCCATGCTGGGCCTGGTCGCGGCCACGGCGGCGGGGGGGCTGGCCACGGGCCTGTCCACGCTGATGCTGGCGCGCGTCCTGGCGGGCCTGTTCGGCGGGCCGGCCACGTCGCTGTCGCTGTCCATCATCGCGGACCTGATTCCGGTGGAGCGGCGCGGCCGGGCGCTGGGCGCGGTGATGGGGGCCTTCTCCGTCGCCTCCGTGGCGGGCGTGCCCATGGCGCTGAAGCTGGCCGAGCACGGCGGCTGGCGCCTGCCCTTCTTCGTGGTGGCGGCCCTGGGCTTCGCGGTGGTGGTGGGCGCCATCTTCTTCCTTCCGCCGGTGCGCGGGCACCTGGAGGGCGGCGGGCGCCCCGTGCACGCGGTGGGCGCGCTGGAGCTGCTCGGTCGCCGGGAGGTGCGGCTGTCCTTCGTCATGACGGCGGTGGTGATGATGGCGGGCTTCATCCTCATCCCCAACATCTCCGCCTACCTCCAGCAGAACCTGGGCTACCCCCGGGACATGTTGTGGTTCCCCTACTTCGTGGGCGGCATCGTCAGCTTCGCCACGCTGCGGGTGACGGGGCCGCTGGTGGACCGGCTGGGGGCCTTCAAGGTGGGCACGCTCGGCTCGGTGTTGATTCTGGTCACGACCTACGTGGGCTTCGTGGACTTCCCCCAGTGGCTGTCCATCCCGCTGCTCTTCGTCCTCATCATGGCGTCCATGGGGGTGCGCAATGTGGCCTACAACACGCTCACCTCGCGCGTGCCGGACAGCGACGTGCGCGCCCGCTTCATGTCGCTCCAGTCCGCCGTCCAGCACATGGCGGCGGCGCTGGGGGCCTTCCTCAGCTCCCAGCTCCTGTCGGACCTGCCCGACGGCCGGCTGGGTGGGATGTCCCGCGTGGCCTTCGTGTCCATGGCCCTGACGGTGTCGCTGCCGCCCATGCTGTGGCTGGTGGAGCGCCACGTGCGCTCCCAGGAGCGGGCGCGGGCCCCGGCGCCGCCCCCCGCCCAGGGGGTGGCCGTGCCCCTGCCCCCGGAGGCCCCCTCGCATCGATAGGTTACGGAGTGTTTCCGGCCCGGTTGCCCCCCACCCACGGTGACGGGCGGATGGCTGGATGCGTCGAGCGGTTGCGCCGCGAGGCCCGGGGCGCGATAAACCGGGCTGCTTCCCGGGGAGTGCGCGTCAGACCATGTTCAACATCGGCGCAGGCGAAATGGTGCTCATCGCGGTGGCCGCGCTGCTCGTGCTCGGGCCGCAGCGGCTGCCCGAGCTGGCGCGGGCCATCGGCAAGTTCATGCGGGAGTTCCGTCGCCAGACGGACGAGGTCCGCAACGTCGTGGAGCGCGAGTTCTACTCCATGGACAACGAGTTCCAGGCGCCGTCGCCTCCGCCGGTGCGGCCCGGGACGAACCTGGCCCAGTCCCCGGCGCCCCAGGCCACGCCTCCGGACGTGCCCCACGCGCTGCCGCCCATGGCGGTGACGGCCGACCACCACCCGCCCCTGGGGCTGGACGAGCCGTCCCCCGCGCCGGTGCCCGCCGCGCTCGCGGAGCCGCCGCCCGCCGCCGCGCCCGCTTCCGACGTCCCGGCCGCTCCCCTGGCCGACGCGTCGCCCTCGACGACCCCGCCGTCCCCGTCCCCTGACGCCGAGGGCGTCGGGGCGGACGGCCTGCCTCGGCTCGCGCCCCTGCCCGGTACGGTGGCGCGCAACGCGCCGAAACGGAGCTGACCCTGAGTTCCCAGCCTGCCTCCGACGAGTTGCGGATGAGCCTGATGGAGCACCTGTCGGAGCTCCGCGCGCGCCTGCTCAAGTGCACCCTGGCCGTGTTCGTGCTGGGGTTCGCGTCGCTGATCTTCGCCAAGCCCATCTTCGGCGTGCTGATGCAGCCGGTGCTCGCGGCCCTGCCCGAAGGCAACCGCGCGCTCATCTACACGTCCGGCATCGAGGAGATAAACGTCCTCATGAAGGTGGGCGTGTACTGCGGCATCTTCCTCACCACGCCCGTCATCCTCTGGCAGATATGGGGCTTCGTCTCTCCGGGCCTGTTCCCGGAGGAGCGCAAGTACGCGGCGCCCTTCGTCGTCTTCGGCTCCATCGCCTTCATCGTGGGCGCCAGCTTCTGCTACTTCGTGGTGCTGCCCTCCATGTTCAAGTTCCTCCTCAACGAGGAGGAGACGCTGGCGCTGGAGCAGCGGCTGGACACGGCGCGGCTGCAGGCGGACGACGCGCTGCGCTTCCTGCGCGTGGGTGACGCGGAGCGCGCGGGCGCGGTGGCGAAGGAGACGAGCGCCCAGCTGCGCGCGGACGGCGAGGGGCAGCTCCAGGAGCCGGACCGGGCGCCCTCGGAGGCGGTGGAGCTCAAGTCCCGGCTGGACGGGCTGGGCAAGCTGGTGGACGCCGCGGCGGAGGGCTTCGGGCCCTCCGCGCGGGGCGTGCTCAAGCAGGCGGTGGAGAAGCGCGTCGAGGCGGTGAAGGCCTACGGCAAGCAGGACTACGCCCGGGCCTCCCTGGCCATGGACGAGGCGGCGAGCCTGCTGGCGGGCGTGGCGCCCACGCGCACCGAGGAGCTGGCGGGCCTGTGGAAGCTGGAGAAGGAGCTGTCCGCGGGAGAGGCGCGGCACGAGGCGGCGCGGTGGACGCGGCCCATGCTGACCATGCACGAGCAGCTGTCGCTGGTGCTGCTGCTCATCCTGGCCTTCGGCATCATCTTCGAGCTGCCGCTGGTGATGGCGCTGCTGGGCATCGTCGGGGTGGTGCAGTCGAGGTGGCTGTTCAAGTACCAGCGCCACGCCTTCGTGTTCTGCCTCATCGCCGCGGCCATCATCACCCCCACCGGCGACGTGGTGAACCTGTCGCTCATGGCCGGCCCCATGCTCATGTGCTACGAACTGGGCGTGCTGCTCGTGTGGCTGGTGGAGAAGCGGCGGGCCCGGAACGCGACCGAGACGGGCATCACGCCGGTGACGTAGGGACGGGGCGTCATGGTGGCCAACCGCAGGCACCTCCGGGCCAACCTCCGCTACCTGCGCGCGCTGGTGCGGCGCTTCCGCACCACGCTGGTGCTGGCGGCGCTGCTCTTCCTGGGGGGCCCGCTGCTCTACCACTGGCGCTACCGGGCGCCGGACGGGGACGCGCTGTCCTTCGGCGAGGCGCTGCACCACGTCTACTTCCTGCTCTACGGCCAGCCTTCGCTGCCCTACGTGCACGACTGGCTCATCGAGTTGGCCAACGTGGTCATCCCCCCGGTGGGCATCGCCCTGGTGGCCGACGGCGTCGTGCGCTTCGCCTACCTGTTCTTCGCCCGGCACAAGAACGACAAGGAGTGGATCGAAGTGGTCACCGAGACGATGAAGGGCCACGTCGTGGTGTGCGGGGCGGGGCGCGTGGGCTATCGCGTGGTGGCGCAGCTGCGGGAGATGGGCAAGGACATCGTCGTCGTGGAGAAGCGCGAGGACGCCGCCTTCGTCTCCGCGCTGCGCGACGAGAACGTCCCGCTGCTCATCGACGACACGCGCAGCCCGCTGTGCCTGCCGCGCACCAACGTGAAGGACGCCTCCGCCATCGTCTGCGCCACGGACGACGACCTGGCCAACCTCAACATCGCCCTGGACGCGCGCAAGCTCAACCCCACCATCCGCGTCGTCATCCGCCTGTTCGACGAGGACCTGAGCGGCAAGGTGCGGGACACCTTCAAGGCGGAGGCCCTCTCGAGCTCGTCGCTGGCGGCGCCCGCCATGGCGCTGGCGGCGATGGACCCGCGCATCGTCCACTCGTTCCACCTGGGCAAGCACCTGATGGTGGTGTCCCTCTTCGAGGCGCGCGAGGGGCTGCCGGGGGTGACCATCTCCGACGTGAGGGATCGCTTCGGCGGGCTGGCGCTGGCGCTCACGCGCGGCGCCGACGAGCAGCTCCACCCGGTGGGCGAGGAGGTCATCCGCGCGGGCGACGTGCTGACCATCCAGTCGTCGTACCCGGACTACTGCCGGCTGCGCGCCTTCGCCGGCGAGTCGGAGCCGCCCATCTGGTCCCATCAGGACCCGCCGCCCCTGCCCGGTCAGCGCAGGGTCGGCTGAGGCCCCGCCGTCGTCACGCCGTCCGGGAGGTGGCGGCGGCGCGAGCCGTGGGCGTGGCGAGCGCGGGTGGGGCGGGCTCCAGCCCCGAGGGGAGCGCGAGCGCCCGCGTGAGCAGCGCGGCCAGGGGCTCCCACTCCACGAGGAAGCCGTCGTGGCCGTAGCGGCTGGACAGCTCCGCGTGCTCGGCGTGGCGGCCGAGCGCGCGCAGGCGCCGGGCCAGGGCCTCCATGTGCGAGGGGAAGAAGAGCTGGTCGCGGTCGATGCCCACGCACAGGGCGCTGGCGCGCAGGCGCTCCAGTCCCCCGTGGGGGCCCCGGGACAGGTCGTGGTGGTCCATGGCGCCCAACTGCGCGAGGTAGGCGCGGGCGTCGAAGCGGGCCTCCAGCTTGCGGCCCTGGTGCTCCAGGTAGCTCTGCACGGGGTGGAGCGCGCGCGAGGACCACTCGGCGGGGCGGGGCTGGTTCGCGTCGAGTCCCGGCTCCGCGCGGTAGGTGAGCATGGCGAGCTGTCGCGCCAGCGCCAGGCCCCGCGTGGGGGCGTGGGGGTAGCCCGGGTCGAGGAGCAGCGCCTGACGGGCGACGTGGTTGAGGCCCACGACCCAGGACGAGGCGGCCTCCGCGGTGGCGATGGGGGCCATGCGCGCGAAGCGCTCCGGCGCGAGCGCCGCGAGGCACAGGACGATCATCCCGCCCAGCGAGCCTCCGGTGACGAGCGCGACCTCGTCCACGCCTAGCGCGTCCAGCGCCTGGAGGATGGCGCGCGCCTGGTCCCACGGCGTGACGGTGGCCGGCAGGTGTCGCTCGTCCTGACGCAGGTCCCCCTTCGCCAGGGTGGGCGCGGGGCCGAAGCGCGCGTCGTCGAGCCTGCACGGGAAGCCCTCGTCGGCGGGGCCCGTCGAGCCGTAGCAGGAGCCCAGGTTGTTGAAGCACAGCAGGCGCGCGCGCGTGGGGTCCAGCGCGCGCCCCGGTCCGATGACGGGCTCCCACCACCCGCCGGGGCCTCCGGCGCGCATGTCGCCGGTGAGCGCGTGGACGACGAGCACCGTGGGGACGCGCGAGGAGGGCCGGGCCGGGCCGCGTGGACGCGCCTGCTCGGCGGCCTGTCGCTGCTCGTCGCGGGTCCGGCGGACGACCTGGTAGGCGGCGGCCTGGGCCTCCGTGTCCGACAGGACGCGGGCGCGCGCGTGCAGCCAGGGCAGGTCCTCGTCGGGGCCCCACCACCAGCCTCGCGCGAGGTGGGGCGACAGGCGGGCGCCCGCCTCCAGGGACAGTTCCGGCAGGGACACATCGAAGAGGCGCGGCGAGGTGACGCGGGTGGGGGCGGAGGCCATGGGCTGACTCCAGGCAAGACGGGGCCGACGCGGGCGCGCGGGAGTGCGCCCGGGTGGAAGGGGTGGGTGGGGAGGCGTGGCTCGGACGAGGCTTGGGGGGCGGGCTTCGCTGCGCTCCAGTCAGGGGTGGGCGAGGAAGCGGCGGAGGCCCTGGAACGACGAAGCCCACCGACCCTCGCGGGGTGGTGGGCTCCGGGATTCGCCAGGGTCGGCAGGACGACGGTCGTCAGCCAACGCTGGCGGGCGGGAGCCCACCGGGCATCGACATTCGACGCATCATGGCGAGGAAGGACGTCATCGGCTGCTACGGATAGACGCTCGTCCCGCGCGAGTCAAGCCGGGCAGCCCGGGCGCGGCGCGGTGTGAGGGTTTCGTGACACGGTGAGCGCGGCGCGGCGCGCGCATCCCGGGGGCGTCGTGAAATCCCTCTCACGGGGGCGGCACCATGGCGTTGGGGGCGTAGGGGGCCAGGGGGCCGATGTGGCCTGGGAGCGCCTTCACGCGTGCGAGCCAGGCATTGATGGAGGGGAAGGGCTCGAGCGGGATTCCCGCGTCCGGCGCGACGTGGACGTAGGCCTGGAGGCCGATGTCCGCGACGGTGGGCCGCTCACCCACGAGGAAGGTGTGGTCCTGGAGGTGGCGCTCCAGCGTGGTGAGGGCGCGGCGGCCGGATTCGACGCGCAGCGCGAGCGCCTCCGGGTGGAAGCGCGCGCGCCCGGTCAGCTTCCAGAAACGCGCGGTGCCCACGTTGGGCTCCACGGTGTTCTGCTCGAAGAAGAGCCACTGGTACACCTGGGCGCGCTCGAAGGCGTCCGTGGGGAGCAGCGGCGTGCCCTCCGCGAGGTAGAGCAGGATGGCGTTGGACTCCGCGAGGAAGCGACCGGCTTCGGGCTCCAGCACGGGGATGCGCCCATCGGGGTTCTTGTGGCGCAGGAAGTCCTCGGTGTGGCTCTCGCCCGCGAAGATGTCCACGGGCACGAGCGTGTACGGCTTGCCCAACCAGGAGAGCAGGAGCCGGACCTTGTAGCCGTTGGCGGACGGCGCATGGTCATACAAGCGGGGGAACGTCGTGGAGGTGTGCGTCATCCGCGCAGGATAGGGAGATGACGTGGACGCGCGCGACCCGTTCCTTGCGGTGGATGGGCCGCGTTACCAACTCCGGGTGGCGGTCAGGCTTCCTCGTCAGGGAGATGCGTCCGGAGAAGCTCGTCATCAGGACCGAGCGGGCGCCAGCCGATGGGCGGGGGATTGGCGAGCAACGCATCTCCGACCCGCCGGGCACGCTCCTTGTGGGTATCTGGGGTGTAGGCGATCCAACGTCCAAGTGGAGTTGCGTCGGTTTCGTTGAGTCCGTTCAACTATGGGAGAAGGACGCAACGATGCCGGAACCGAAGCCCTCTTATCCCATGGAGTTCCGTGCGCGAGCGCCACGTGTCGCGCGCGGGCGTCTGTCATTGAGCCGACGCGTCGTGGGCGCGACGCATCGTGATGATGCGCTGCTCGATGACCCGGTGCGAGGCGGCCTGCCATCCTTCCTTCGCGCGGATGGTCCGCGCCTGACGAAGGAGGACCTGATGAGGCGTTCGTGCGGCCGGGTGTCGCACTGGTATTGGGACTCGGAGTCGGTTTCGTGGCGGGGGCGCACCCGGTCATCTCCGAGCCGGGGCCCGTGGGCATCTGCACCCGGAACTCGGACTGTGACGGACCCTGTGGCGGCAAGGGCCAGGGGTTCTGTTCCGGGGGAATCTGCGCCTGCCTGTAGCCCGTGAGGCGCCGGCGCCTCGTCCCACGCGGACGAGGCGTCGCGTTTGGCGCAAGAACCGGGTTGAAGGCCGGGACGCCGGGGGCCAATACCAGGGGCAGACGCAAACCGCGGAGCACCCGGCCATGGCGACCAGCGACTACGCCCGTATCGAGCAGGCCATCCACTACCTCGACGCCCATGCGCGCGAGCAGCCGTCCCTGGAGGACGCGGCGGCGCACGTGGGCCTGAGCCCCTTCCACTTCCAGCGCCTCTTCACTCGCTGGGCGGGCATCAGCCCCAAGCGCTTCCTCCAGGTCCACACGCTCAGCTCGGCGCGCCGGCTGCTGGCCGAGCGGCGCAGCGTGCTCGACACGTCCTACGCGGTGGGCCTGTCCGGGGGCGGACGCCTGCACGAGCTGTTCGTCACGCTCACGGCGATGACGCCCGGGGAGTTCAAGCTGGGAGGCGCGGGCCTCACCATTTCCCACGGCGTGCATCCCTCGCCCTTCGGTGACGTGCTCGTCGCGGTGTGCGAGCGGGGCATCTGTGGCCTGCACTTCCTCGCCACGGAGTCGACGCGGGACGCCCTGGAGTCCCTGCGCGCCGAGTGGCCCCGGGCCACCTTCGTGGAGTCCGCGAAGGCCACCGCGCCCTGGGCGGCGCGCATCTTCCCGGACGCTCGACCCGAGCGGCCCGAGCCCCTGTCCGTCCTCGTGAAGGGCACGCCCTTCCAGGTGCAGGTGTGGCAGGCCCTGCTGCGCATCGCCCCGGGCGAGGTGGCGACATACGAGGACATCGCGAAGGCCATCGGCAAACCGAAGGCCGTCCGCGCGGTGGGGTCGGCGGTGGGTGACAATCCCGTCGCGCTGCTCATCCCCTGCCACCGCGTGCTGCGCAAGACGGGCGTCTTCGGCGACTACCGCTGGGGGCCCGAGCGCAAGAAGGTGATGCTCGCCTGGGAGTCGTTGCGCCACGGCGCGGGCGCCGAGCCGGTGGAAGCGCGCATGTGATGAGCCCGCGTCTAGGCGTCGGCGCGCCACGGCGAGGGGGCCGAGCCGGTGGAAGCCCGCGCGTGTGACGAACTCGCGTCTGGGCGTCGTCGCGCAACGGCGAGGGCTCCGGGCTGGTGGAAGCTCGCGTGGGCGTGGTGGCGCGCGCCCTCCCTGGATGTATCGGCCCGGTGGCTGCCCCGGTTCCTGATATCCGGTGACATCGGTATGGCGATGGCATCACGGAGCGTGACGGGGCGGCTGCGCTCGCGCGTCCCGTGAAGGCCGGCGTGGGGCGGGCGCGTGCTCGGGCTGTAGCGGTTCTCGCCACAGGCGCGAGGCGTGTTGTAGCCCGGGATGTGACAGGGGGGCGGACTCGGGGCCTGTGTCTCGGGCGCGATGGCCCTGGCACACGTGGTGCTTTGGAGCCCCGGCACTCCCCGCGCACGTCGCGCGGGGCATCTCCTCGAGGCTCTTCATGACCAGGTCTGGCCCTCCGTTGTCGCGGCTCTCCCCGCTCCTGCTCGCGCTGGCGTTGTCTCTCCCGGGTGTCTCGCTGGCCGCGACGGTGTCGTTCTGCGCTGGGACGATGGCGGGCTCCGGCCAGAGCTTCGTGAACTACAGCGGCTCGTATTCGGGGACGCTCGCCGCCGGCAACTACAAGATGACGCTGTCTCAGTCCGGGCCGTTCACCATCCAGAACCTCCAGGCCAGCTGGAACAACGTCGCCGCCGGCGGCTTCCAGTTCATCTCCGGGTCGTCGAACGTGACCCTCAGCGGCATCCTGCCCCCGGGGCTCACGCCGGGACAGACGGTCACCGTCACGTTCACCATCCAGAACATCCTGGGGCAGACCGTGGACACGAGCACGACCACGGTCTCCGTCAGCGGTCAGAGCCCCGGCTGGACGAAGCTGTGGTCCTCGACGAACCAGTCGGGCGTCGCCGGCTACGCGAAGCACTACATCGGTGACTTCGATGGTGACGGCGCCGAGGACATCCTCGCTGTCGACACGAATGGCTGGATGACCATGTTCCACTACCGCAACAACACCTGGGAGTGGGGCTGGAGCAACTACGGCTCGACCAGCGCGGGCGGCGGCATCTACGACTACCGCAACAACCTGGTCATCGGCGACTTCGATGGGGACGGCAAGGACGAGGCGCTGGGCGTCTCCTCCTGGGTGACGATGTTCCACTTCGACAACGGCACGTGGAACTGGGGCTACAGCAACTACGGCAACACCTCCGACCAGGTCTACGCCCACTCCACCGGCGGCGGGTACCTCGTCCCCGGCAACTTCGACCCGTCGACCAGCAAGGACGAGCTGGTCGCCGTGAACCCGAACGGGTGGATCACCATGTTCCGCCTCAACGCGGGTGGCTCGGGCTGGGACTGGCTCTGGAGCACCAACGGCAGCACGTCGCACGCGCTGTACGCTTACCGCGGCAACCTGCGCAACGGCGGCGACACCAACGGCGACGGCCAGGACGAGCTGCTCGGGCTGAGCGGCTGGGCGACGAACTTCCGCTACGTGAGCGGGGACTTCGCGTGGAGCTGGAGCACCTACGGCGCGAGCAACATCGCCGGGGTGGGCTACCCGCAGGCCTCCGGTGACGCGCTGCTGGTGGGCAACCTCGACCACGTGGATGGCAAGGACGAGTGGTTCTTCATCCAGAACGGCGCGTCCGCCGGCTGGGCCATCACGACGGACTGGAACGGCAGCCAGTTCACCTGGAACTGGTCGAACCAGAACTACAGCCCCGCGGCGCCCGCCATCGGCGACTGGCCGCTCGCGAACAATGGCGGTGGCAACGCCAGCTACCAGCTGGTGCGCGCCGTCGCGGGGCAGCCCAAGTACCTGCTGACGCGCCGCACGGTCTGCTCGACCCGCGACATGCGCATGTACAAGGTGTCCAGCACCACGGCCAACTACTGAGCCAGCGAAGGGAGGACGGGCCGCTTCCAGGCTCCGGCCTCCCATTCTCGCGGGAGGACGGCGCGGAGGCGGGCGCGACGTTATGCTGGACCCGCGTCCGTGTCCTGGTGCTCTCCATGGCCTTCTCCGCCCTTCGCCCGCATCCCGCGCTGGCCTCCTTCGTCCTGGGGTACTGGTTCATCGAGGACCTGCCTGGCGAGCACGAGGGGCTGCCCATCCGGACCACGCCTCACCCCGTGGCGGTGCTGACGCTCAACCTGGGTACGCCGTGCGGCAGCGAGTTCACCGCCGGGGCTCCGCGCGCCTCGCTCCTCGGTGTCCAGAGTCGCCCGAGGCACTGGACGTCCACGGATGGCATCTACTTCGTGATGGTGATGCTGTCCCCGCCTGGGCTCGCGCGGCTGTTTCCCTCGACGGGGAAGGAGAGCCGCGACGAGCTCGTCGAGCTGGGCTCGCTCCTGGGAGACGCCACCGTGCGCCGGCTGAGCGATGACCTGTCGGCCGCGTGGACGCCCCGGCGCGTCGCGGACCGGCTCGATGCCTGGCTCCTCCAGCGGCTGTCCCGCCGGCGCGTGGGGCCCGAAGTGGAGCGGCTGGGCTCGGCCTGGAGCCACCTGCGACGGACCGCTCGCGTGGACGCGGCGGCGAGGGCCCTGGCCATCTCGCCCCGCCAGCTCGAGCGGTGGTTCCTGCTGCACACGGGGCACTCGCCGAAGCAGCTGCTGGGGCTCGAGCGGGTCCAGGCGAGCCTCCGCGCGGCCCAGACGGGACGGGGGGATCCGCTCGCGGGCTTCAGCGACCAGTCGCACCAGATCAGGGCCTGGAAGCGTCACCTGGGCATGACGCCAGGACAGCTCGGGGGCGCCTTCGAGTCGCGCATGGCGGAGTTCTTCGTCCACGAGCGTGACGCCGCGCCCGAGGGGCTCGCCCACTTCCTCTGACGCGCCGGCCCGGACGCATGTCGCGTTCGTTCAATACGGCCGCGTCCGGGTGCCGCACGGTGTCGCCCTCACCCGAATCCAGGAGGGCAGGCCGTGTCACGAGAGACGTCATCCCCCATCCGAGGCGACTTCATCGACTATCCCGACGGAGCCACCATCTGTGAGGGATACGTGGCCCAGGACGGAACCCAGGCCGGCAGGCGGCCTTGCGTGCTCCTCGCGCATGCGTGGGACGGATTGAACGCGCCCATGGTCGCGACGGCGGAGGCGCTCGCGGGGCTGGGCTACGTCTGCTTCGCGCTCGACGTGTACGGCAAGGGCGTGCGTGGGGGCGTGGCGGATGACAACTCGCGCCTGATGCGCCCGTTCATGGAGGACCGGGGCCTGCTGCGCCGCCGGCTCGTCGCGGGGCTGGAGGCGGCGGCGCGCCATCCCTCGGTGGACCCGGAGCGCATCGCCATCGTCGGCTATTGCTTCGGTGGGCTGTGCGCCCTGGACCTCGCGCGCAGCGGGGCGCCCGGCCTCAAGGCGGCGGTGAGCTTCCATGGCGTCCTCACGCCCCCCGGATTGGAGCCGGTGCGGCCCCTCCACGCGAAGGTCCTCATCCTCCACGGCTGGGAGGACCCGACGGCGCCCTCCTCGGACGTGCTGGCGGTGGCACGCGAGCTGACCGAGGCGGGCGCCGACTGGCAGCTGCACGCCCATGGCCATGCGATGCACGCCTTCACGTTCCCGGGGTTGCACCGTCCGGAGGCGGGGCTCCAGTACCACCCCGCCGCGGCCCGGCGCTCCTGGGCCGCGATGCGCGCCTTCCTCGAGGAGGTCTTCGCGGGCGGGTGAGTCCGCTCAGGACATCCGGGCGACGACCTTCAGCGGCAGGTGGCGCAGGAGGAAGCCGACGACGCCCCAGGGCCAGCCGGGGACGTAGGCGCTCTTCGGCTCCTTCTCGATGGCCTTCACCAGGGCGCGCGAGCCGGTGGCCGCGTCCACGGCGAACGGCAGGTGCTTCGCGCCCGCGTTCAGCTCCGTGTGGATGTAGCCAGGGAAGAGGGTGGTGACGCGGATGGGCGTGCCGAGCAGCTCCGCGCGGATGCCCTCGGTCAGCGTGGCCAGCCCCGCCTTCGTCGCCGCGTACACGGTGAGGTGCCGGGGCAGGCCCCGCATGGCGCTCATGGAGGAGATGGTCACCAGGTGGCCATGGCCCTGCTTGCGAAGGATTCCCACGGCGGCCTCGCACTGCGCGACGGCCGCGACGAAGTTCGTCTGGGCCGTCTGGGCGTTGAGCGCGAAGTGCCCGGTGCCGATGCGCTTGCCCACGCCGACGCCCGCGTTGATGACGATGCGGTCCAGGCCCCCCAGGTCCTGGGCGAAGGCGTCGAACACCTCGAACACCCTCGGATGGTCGTTGACGTCCAGGGCGCGCACGGAGACCTGGATGCCGGGGTGGCGGGAGAGCAGCTCGGCGCGCAGCGTCTCCAGCCGGTCGGTGCGGCGGGCGCACAGGGCGAGGTTGCGCCCCCGGGCGGCGAACTCGCGCGCCATGCCCTCGCCCAGGCCGGAGCTGGCGCCGGTGATGAGGATGTTCTTTCGCATCGGGGCCGTGCCTCAGCGATAGGTCAGGAGGTCGCGGTGGGCGCCCTCGAAGTGGCCGTGCTCGTTGAGCGACGACAGGTAGCGCCCACGCTCGCTGTAGATGACCTTGGTGACGCCGCAGTTGGCCAGCGTCCAGTTGAGCCGGAACGCGTGCTCGTCGGGGATGTGCATCAGGTGCTGGCAGATGGCGGTGATGGTTCCGCCGGAGGTGAAGACGAGCGCCGTCTTCGACGCGCCCAGCTCCCGCACGAGCAGGTCGAGCGCGCCCACGCACCGCGCCTGGAACGTGGGCCAGGACTCCGCGTAGTCGTCGTCGTGTTCGCCCCCCACCCAGCGCGCCACGGCGGCGGTGAACAGCTCCTGGAAGGCGCGGCGCGGGTCCGTCGTGGAGGCGAGGTCCTGCACCAGCGCCGCGTGGCTCGCGTAGCGGGGCACGTGCTTGACGACCAGCTCGTTGTGGTCGAACTCGTTGAAGCCCGCCATGCGCTGGTGGGGCACCTCCAGGCCCAGCCCCGCCAGACAGGACTCCGCCGTCTGCCGGTGGCGCAGCATCGTCCCCGTGATGACCGCGTCGACCCGGGGGAGCCGCGCGCGCAGCGACTCCCCGAGCACGCGGGCCTGGACGAAGCCCCTCTCGGAGAGCTGGTCGTAGTCCTCGGCGCCGAAGGACGCCTGCCCGTGGCGGACGAGGTACAGCGCGCCCATCAGCGCCTCCCCTTGCGGATGATGCGCCGGCAACGCCAGTCGAAGTACGTCACCAGGGACCAGAAGTTCCTGAACGCCGGATTGCGCGTCTGCTTGTGGTGATAGCGGTAGTAGATCTGCTGGATGATGCCGGCGAGCCGGAAGATTCCGAAGACCTCGTAGAAGGTCCAGTCGTCGGGCTCCAGGCCGGAGCGCTCGAGGTAGTAGTCCACGACCTCCTGGCGGGTCAGCATGCCGGGGACGTGCGTGGGCTGGCGGCGGGTGGCGCGGAAGAAGAAGTCGTCGTCGGCCTGGACCCAGTAGGCCAGGGCGCTGCCCAGGTCCATGAGCGGGTCGCCGAGCGTGGCCATCTCCCAGTCGAGCACGCCGATGACCTGGGTGGGGTCCTCCGGGTCCAGCACGACGTTGTCGAAGCGCCAGTCGTTGTGGATGACGCACGTGGCGAGGTCGTTCGGAATGTGCTCCTTCAGCCAGTCGCGCACGTAGTGGAAGCTGGGGACGTTCCAGGTGCGGGCCTTCTCGTAGCGGTCCGACCAGCCCTCCACCTGCCGGCGCGGGTAGCCGGGGCCCTTGCCCAGCGATGCGAGCCCCACCTTCGTGGGGTCCACCGCGTGCAGCTCCAGGAGCTTGTCGATGACGTTGACGCACAGCTTGCGCGTGTCGGCGCGGTCCAGGTTCATCCCCTTGGGCATGTTGGCGCGGGGGATGAGGCCGTCGATGCGCTCCATGACGTAGAAGTCGCTGCCGATGACGGCCGCGTCCTGGCACAGCGCCACCATCTCCGGCACGCGCGGGTAGGCGGGCTTGAGCGCCTTCTGCACGCGGTACTCACGCGCCATGTCGTGGGCGGACTTCGCCTTCGTGCCGGCGGGGGGCCGGCGCAGGATGAGGTCGCGCTTGGGGTACTTGAGGCGGTAGGTCCAGTTGGACGCGCCGCCCGAGTACTGCGTCACGGTGGGCAGGCCCTCGAGCGTGGGGACCTGCTGCTTCAGCCAGGCGTCGATGGAGGCGACGTCCAGCTCCTCGCCGGAGCGGACGGCGCCCGAGGCATCCTGGGGACGGGACGGCGGCTTGGGGGCGTGGGTGGCCATGGGGGTTCGTTCACCTCTTGGAGAAGCCGCGCTTGCCCAGCTCGATGCGCGCGATGACGCCCTTGTGGACCTCGTCCGGCCCGTCCGCCAGGCGCAGGGTGCGCGCCTGTCCGAAGAAGCCCGCCAGCGGCGTGTCGTTGGAGACGCCCGCGCCGCCGTGCAGCTGGATGGCGTCGTCCACGATGCGCTGGAGCACGCTGGGGGCGACGACCTTGATGGCGGAGATTTCGGTCATCGCGCCCAGGGGACCGACCTCGTCCATCTTCCACGCGGCGTAGAGGGTGAGCAGGCGGGCCTGGTCGATGGCGATGCGGGCCTCCGCGATGCGCTCCCGGTTGCCGCCCAGGTTGAGGAGGGGCTTGCCGAAGGCGGTGCGGTTCATGCCGCGGTCGATCATCAGCTCCAGCGCGCGCTCGGCCGCGCCGATGCAGCGCATGCAGTGGTGGATGCGGCCGGGGCCCAGGCGGCCCTGGGCGATCTCGAAGCCCATGCCCGGCCCGCCGATGATGTTGGACACGGGCACGCGCACGTCGGTGAAGTGGACCTCGCCGTGGCCGTGGGGCGCGTCGTATTCACCGAAGACGGGGAGCATGCGCTTGATGGACACGCCCGGCGAGTCCAGCGGCACGAGCACCATGGAGTGCTGGTGGTGGCGGTCCGCGCCGGTGTCGGGCGTGCGCGCCATGAAGATGGCGATGCGGGCCTTGGGGTGGCCCAGGCCGGTGGTCCACCACTTGGAGCCGTTGAGGACGACCTCGTTGCCGTCGACGACGGCGGTGGCCTCCATGTTGGTGGCGTCGGACGAGGCGACGCCGGGCTCGGTCATGCAGAAGACGGAGCGGATCTCCCCGGCGAGCAGGGGCTTGAGCCAGCGCTCCTTCTGCGCGTCGGTGCCGTACTTCCAGAGCACCTCCATGTTGCCGGTGTCCGGGGCGTTGCAGTTGAAGACCTCGGGGGCCATGAGGCTGCGCCCCGTCTCCTCGGCGATGGGGGCGTACTCCAGCGTCGACAGGCCGGGGGCCAGCTTCTCGTCGGGGAGGAAGAGGTTCCACAGCCCCTGGGCGCGGGCCTTGGCCTTGAGGTCCTCCATCACGGAGGAGACCGGCCACGTCTTCCAGTCGCCAGCGCGGGAGCTCTCGGACACCTCCTGGTGGTAGCGCCCCTCGTTCGGCTCGATGTGCTCGCGCATGAAGCGCTTCACGCGCTCCAGGTAGTCCTTGCTTCTGGCGCTCGGCTCGAAGTCCACGGGGTTCCTCCTCGACGTGAGGCTCCATCCTTGGCACTCGGCTGTTGATGAATCCACTGAATGTTGGTCATGTGTCGTCATGAAGCCAGTTCATGATTCGGGGCCGAAGCCGGCGCCGGACCTCAACCTCTTCCGCGTGTTCGACGTCGTGTATCGGGAGCGCAACCTCACGCGCGCGGCGGAGGTGTTGTTCCTGAGCCAGTCGGCGGTGAGCCACGCGCTCGCGCGGCTGCGGGAGCAGCTGGGCTCTCCGCTGTTCGTGCGGCGGGGCAGGGGGGTGGCGCCCACGCCGCTGGCGGACCGGCTGGCACCGGAGATTCGCGAGGCGCTGGCGCTGCTCCAGCAGGCGCTGCACCACACGCGCGTGTTCGACCCGCATCGGGACGTGGGCACCTTCACGGTGGCGATGAACGACGTGCTGGAGCCGTCCGTGTTGTCCCGGCTGGTGCTGCGCTTCCGCGAGCGCAGCCCCCAGGCCCGCGTCAGCAGCGTCCGGTTGGACAGGCCCCGGCTGGAGCGGGACCTGGCGTCGGGAAGGCTGGACCTGGCCGTCGACGTGGAGCAGCCCACGGGGGCCGCGCTGCGCCACGCGCCGCTCATCCAGGATGGCTTCTGCGTGGTGAGCCGGCGCCGCAGGAAGCTGGACGTGGCCGCGTACATGGCCGCCCGGCACGTCACCGTCTCCTCGCGCCGCACGGGCCTGGCGGTGGAGGACCTGGTGCTCAGCCGCCTGGGGTACCAGCGCGAGGTGATGGTGCGCTGCCAGCACTACGAGGCCGCGTGCCGCATCGTCTCGGACTCGGACCTGTTGTTGACCATGCCCCGGCGCCGCGCGGAGGAGATCAACGCGGTCCTCGGCAACCACCTGCTGCCCACGCCCCTGGCCCTGCCGCCGTTGGAGCTGCATGTCTACTGGCACCGGGCGGTGGATGGAGAGCCGCGCAGCCAGTGGTTGAGGGCGGAGCTGAAGGCGCTGCTGGAGGAGGGGGCGCGGCGGTAGTCGTCCCTGCATCGCGCGCGAAGTGGGGCGCGGAGGTGGTGACGCTGTCCGTTGTCAGTGGTGGTGTGCCTTCGGGCGGTGGGGGCCATCGCCCGTCGCGGCCCGTCACGCTCTGGTCACGGTGGATGAGGGGGGCTCCAGACGGCCTGTGCAGGGCCGGCAGGCAGGGAGCATTCCATCCATGAGACGACTTCTACTGACTCCGCTGCTGTTGGGCATTGCCTGTACGTCATCGACACCGTCATCGGAGACACCCGAGGAGCTCGGGACCCGGGCCGACCCGGTCCTGACGCATGACCAGATTGGCAACTTCACGCTCCCCTCCACGTTGCCGTACCGGACGGTGTCCTTCACGTTCGACGATGGGCCGGACGTCAATTGGGTCGACAATGGCGTGACTCGCAACACGAGCCTGATGATCGCCGAGTACCTGAACCAGCAGGGAATCCGGGCGACGTTCTTCATCAATGGCGTGCGCATCGGCAAGAGCGCGTACCCCGCGAACTTCCTGTCGCAGATCGTCGCATTGGGGCATCGCGTCGCCAATCACACCTACGACCATGACGACCTCCCTAGCCTTTCGGGGACGCCCGCCGCCCAGGTCGCGGAGTTGCACGATAACCAAGTCATCCTGGACCCCTACATCACGGATGGCATGTATCTCTTCCGCGCTCCGGGGGACAACTGGGGACAGGTTCCCCGGGCGGACCTCCACGCGTGTGACGGCTCGTCGGCGGTCGCGGACAACCTGCGCGGCGACCCGCTCCTGTCCAAGCTGGCCGGACCGTTCTGCTTCGACTGGGACGCCCATGACTGGGTCTGCACGAGCGCGGAGCAGAACCTCACGCCCGAGCAGTGCGCGGCATACTACATGTACATGGGCGAGGATCTGTATCCAGACCTCCCCAGCCGGGAACGCGGCATCATCCAGATGCACGACGCGAACCCGAACGCCTCCGGCACGCGCTGGGAATATGACTTCGTGGTGGACCTGGTCACCCGGCTGAAGGCGAAGTCGGGCACGCCCTACGTGTTCGTCCCGCTCGACGCGATTCCCGGCGTCCGGGGAACGCTCAGCTTCCCCTCTCCGACGGATTGGACGAGGGGACAGCTCTACCTGTCGGACGCGGACAATTGGCAGTACGACGTCGGCCACTACGGGACCATCCGACTGGGAGACATCGACGGAGACGGTCGCGCCGACGTCTGCGGACGCGGAGGCTCCGGCATCCGGTGCGCGCTGTCGAATGGCGACGGGACGATGAAGCCCGAGCACCTCTGGCTCGGCATCGTCTCCGATGCCGACGGCTATCTGCCGGAGCAGTACAGCACGACCTTCCAGCTCGCTGACATCGACGGCGATGGTCGAGCGGATGCCTGCATGCGAGGAGGGGATGGCTACATCTGCTTCAAGTCGCTCGCGGCCGATCCGCTCGACCCGCTCTCCCCCCCGCTTCTCGACGTCCGGGTGGCTGGCCGCGAGCTTCTCGGACGCGAACGGCTGGGGCGCCGACGCGGCGCGCTTCGGCTCGATTCGTGTCGGGGATGTCGATGGGGACGGCGACCAGGATGTCTGCGGGAGGAACGCCAGCGGGGAGATCGTCTGCAGCCTCTTCAACCCGAACCCTGGTGGCGGTGGGCCGACCTTCTCCGCCGCGGTGCCCTGGAGCCTGGCGTTCACCAGCGCGAGCTGGTCACCCCGCCCGTACGGAACCACCTTCGAACTGGCGAAGCTGAACGACGACAACAAGGCGGACCTCTGTGTCCGCGGGCCGGAGGGCCTGTGGTGCGCGCTGTCGACGGGGAGCGGCTTCGCGACGCCGACGCTCTGGACCCAGATGGCCTTCGATGACGCGTCCGGGTGGGCCACGAGTCCGTCGCGTTACAAGTCGATCCGCTTGGGCGACGTCGACGGAGATGGGCTCGCGGACGTCTGCGGCAGGCATTCGACCGGCGTCGTCTGTGCCTTCTCGACGGGGAGCGAGTTCAAGAACTACCGATATGTGCTCAACACGAACTTCGGTGACGCCTTCAACTGGGGACAGCCCGAGTATGGCTCGACGTTCGCCCTGGAGGACGTCAATGGAGATGGTTACTCGGACGTCTGCGCGCGGGCGGCGGCGGGATTGACCTGCATGCTGGCCCCATCCCGTCTGGCGGAGTTCGATACGACGTTGCGCGCGGGGCGTTGCGCGACCCACGGCACGTCGTGTGACTCCGGCATCTTCTACGAGGGGCGCGGCACGGTGAATCCGGAGGCCAACGGGCCCAATACCCTGCTGGCCGCGTGCGCGGATGGCAACGACGGGACCTATATGTCCAGCCCCTCCATCGAGCGCGTCAGGGTCACCACCACGGACCATCCCGCGACACCGCTCGTGAACAGGGAGCTGGCCGTGGGCAAGAGCGTGCGTATCGAGGTCAGCGCGTACACCGATGTGTCCGGCAGGGTCCTGGAGTTCTTCCGCGCGGCGGATGCCACCAGCCCGGCGTGGGTGAGCCTGGGCGCGGTGACGCTGCCCGGCACGGGGCATGCCTTGGTGACGAGGACGTACACGCTGCCCTCGGGCTCCACGCAGGCGGTGCGCGCCGTCCTGCGCCCGGCGGGCCTCTCTGGGGCCTGCCCCGGAGGGAACCTGACGGACGTGGATGACCTGGTCTTCGCCGTGAAGTGAGGCCGGGGCTTCCGCCAGGCGCGTCACGCTCTCGTCACGCCTGACGGGCTTGGCTGTCGAGGTCCCACTGCTTGCGTCGGAACCGGCCGTCTGGCGGGTTCGGCGGCGGTGGGGCCTCGCGGTTCGTGTTCGAGGACCGGAGCAGGAAGCGCTGCTGGAGGCCGGACGGCGGTCTCGTCGGTTGTGTCCTGGCCTCGAGGCGAGGCCCATGAACGGAGCCCTGGATGAACACCCTGATACGGATGCCCGAGGCAGTGGCCTTCACGCTCGATGTCGCCGCGAGCGCCCCGAGATAGTCGTCCCCGCTTGCTCCGGTTGGGCTGACCGCGAGGGGGGCAGGGTGGGCGCGCGCACCATGCGCTCACCGGGTGGTCGATGCCGCTTCGGGGTCTGTTCCGGCTGCTCGAATCATCGCGTCATCGAGTGCGCCACGGGGGCCGGGACGGACATGGCCTCCAGGATGGTAGGAGCCTGGGGTCGATCCTCGCTGCCCGAGGACCGGGGCCAGGGGCTTGGCGTCTTGCCAGGCCGCGCACGTTAGACGCGTGTCGATGCGAAGGACCCATGCTGGAGCGCGACATCCGCCCGCGCGATGGGGCTCGGGCGGATGAAGACGGGGCCGTCAGACCATGAGCCCGCTCAGGCTCAGGTCCAGGCGGCTGCGAATCAATCCCAGGAAGCTCTCGAGCTGGGTGTCATCGAGTTGCAGGCGCGAGGCCAGCTCCGTCCGCGTGAGCTTCAGGAGTCGCTCGCGGGCCAGCAGCACCCGGCGCGCCACGCCGGAGCGCGACTCTCCGAAGACGGTGGCCAGCTGGGTCATGCTGTAGCCGTGGAGGTGGTGCAGCCGCAGCAGCGCGCGCTCCGGTCCGGGCAGCGCGGCGAGCACCTTGCGAAGCACCTCGACGACGACCGCGCGCGAGTCCTTGCGCAGCAACTCCAGCTCCGGGTCTCCCGGCGCGAGCAGCTGGACGTAGGACTCCGCTGACTTGTCGGCGGCGAGGTGTTGCCCCTCCCGGCCCGCCAGCTGCGAGGCGAGGCGGGCGGCGGAGATGGTGACCCAGGCCAGCAGGGGGCCACGACCGGAGTAGGTGGAGATCTTCGCGGGCACGCCGTCCCGGCCCAGCAGCAGCTGTTCGCGCAGTCGTTGGAGCGCCTCGTCCACCAGGTCCCGTGGCAGCGCATGCAGGCGGTCCGGAATCCGCCGCAGGACGTGGTGCTCGAAGCCGAGCAGCGCGGCCTCCTCCCCCGTCGCGCACGCGCAGGCCAGGTACAGGTCGCTGGCGTGGAGCTGACGGAGGACCTCCGGGGCGTTCTCGTCCGGGAGATGTCGGGCCAGGTGCTGGAGGAAGGTCGGGACGTCGAGCGTCAGGCCGGGCCAGGTCTCGCGGGCCGAGGCGACGTGTCGCTCCAGGAGCGCCTCGAGGGACTCCACCGCGTCGACGAGCGCGGCCGTCCGGGGAGACAGCTCCGCTCGGAGCCGGGCCGCGAGCGGAGCGGGAGGGGACGTCATCGCGAGGCCTCGCGCTGCTGTCGCGCCTCGAGGTTGCGCAGCTCCGGGGCGGCGCGGACGCCGAGCCTTCCCAGCCGGGCCCTCGCCTCGGACATGAGCCGCGCGGAGCGCTCCAGGTCCAGGTCGGGGGCCGGGTGCCGCTCCGCGAGGGCGCGGGCCAGCAGGAAGGCTCCGCGCCCCGCGTCCAGCGGGTCCAGCGGCGGGTGTCGCGTGTGGATGTCCCAGGCCCGCTCGAGCAGCGGCAGCGCCTGGTCGGGCTCCTTCAGCGCCAGATGCGCCTCCGCGATGCAGGTGAGCTCCAGGGCGACGTCGAGGAGCTGCTGCTGCGCCGGGTCCTTCTCGTCGACGGCCAGCGCGCGTCGACAGTGTTCCATGGCCTCGCGCGGGTGGCCTTCGGCCAGGGCGGTGTTCCCCAGCCAGGTGAGCGCCTCCGAGGCCTGGATGCTGTCCTGGCCGTACTCCCGTTCGTGGAGCCGCAAGGCCTCCAGCAGGTCGCGCCGGGCCTGGGGGAAGCGACCCGCGGCGAGGTGGACCTGCCCGCGAACCACCAGGGGAATCGCGGCCCGCGAGGTCTCCGGCCCCTGCGAGTCGCGGAGGCGCGCCACGGACTGGTCACAATGCTCCAGGGCCTTGTCGAGGTTGCCGGCGTCCAGCTCCAGCGAGGCCAGGTGGACGAGCGTGGTGGCGGCCCGGGGGTGGTTGGGGCCATGGGCCTTCTCGACGATGGCGAGCGACCGCTCGAGGTGCTTGCGTCCCTCGTCCAACCGCCCGCCGAGCCGCATCCTCGAGCCCAGGTTCAACAAGGGCGCCGCGAGCGCGATGTGCTCGGGCGCCTGGGTGCGCTCCTGGATGGCGAGGATGCGCCGCCAGCCCTCGATGGCCTCCTCGGTGCGCCCCAGCATCCACTGGCTCAGGGCGATGCTGTTGTCGAGCGAGAGACGGGTGGGGTGCTCGGGGACGAAGAGGGGCTCGAGGATGTCGTGGGCCTGCGAGAGGAACGCGAGGGACTCCTCGCTGCGCTGCTGGGAGTGGCGCAGCTGGCCCAGGAGGAAGAGGAACATCGCGGTGTAGGGACTGGCCGGGCCATGGCGCTCGCGGGAGAAGGCGAGGCCCTTCATCGCCTCCTCCTCCGCCTGGTCCAGCTTGCCGCGCTGCCGCAGCACCACGGCCCGCCAGAGGTGCAGGTCGGAGGTGATGACGGGGAAGCGCGCGCGGCCGACCCGCTCCACCGCGGCCCGGGCGTGCTGGGTGATGCGTTCGGTGTCGTCCACGCGCGCCAGCTCGTTGCCCACGACCCAGAGCAGCAGGACCCAGGCGCGCGCCGTCGATTCGTCGTCGCCTCCCGCCTCCGCCGCGTACACGGCCTTGTAGAGGGTCTCCTCCGCCTCCTTCATCTTCCCGGACTTGCCCAGCAGGTCTCCTTGCGCCAGCAGCACCTCCGCCTCGAGCGGCCGGAAGCCGACGTCGGGGAGCGCCGCGAGCAGCGGGGGCGTCTGCGTCAGCGCCGCCGCGTACTGCCCCGCGAAGAGGAGCGCCTGGACCTGGGCCAGCTTCCCTCGCACGGCGTCGACGCGGGCGCGGAGGGCGTCGGGCGGTTGGGGGCGCGTGGCGAGCGCGGGGGTGTCCCGGCATTCGTCGAGCCCCTGCAGGGACTCCATCAGCCGCGGGGTGTTCTGCAGCGTCACGGGGTCGGCCTGCTCCAGGACCTCCAGCGTGGCGGTGAAGCGCCAGAGGCGGGCGTCCAGGCAGGTCGCGCTCTGCCACGCGGGCGTCGACGTGTCGTCGCCCTGCGCCTCGCAGGACTCGCGGCGCAGGGCCCGCCAGCGCTCGGCGTGGGCATCCAGGGCGGGGGCGAGCCGCGTCCAGAGCGACTCCGCGTAGGGCGCCTTCGTGGCGAGGACGGCCTGGTGGAGCTTCTCCTTGCGCGTCGGGTTCCACGCCGACGTCAGCCGTTGGGTCACCTGCTCGCAGCGCGCGTCGTTCCGGTGGGCCCACGCGTAGGCGCCGCCGGCGGTGGCCAGTCCCAGCAGCGCGAGCAGCCCCAACGCGAGGGTCCGGGGGAGGCCTCGCGGAGGGGTGAGCGCGGCGAGCAGGGCCTCCATGGAGGGGAAGCGGTCCTCCGGGCGGGCCTGGAGTCCCCGCTGGACGACGCGGCGCAGCCAGGCAGGGACGCGGGTGGGGCGCTCCCCGGGTTGGAGGGTGCCCTCGCGGGCGGCGCGCGCCAGCGTCTCCAGGTCCGCGCCCGCGAAGGGGCGGACGCCGTGGAGGGCTTCGTACAGCGCGACGCAGAAGCTGAACTGGTCGGAGCGCTCGGTGGCCGCGCCTCCGTCCAGCAGCTCCGGCGCCATGTAGGCCGGCGTCCCGAGCAGCGCGCCGGTGCGGGTGAGGGGGCCGGGAGGGACCGCGTCGACGCGGAGCAGCTCCGGGGGCGGGGGCAGGGCCGCGCGGAGGATGGGGCGCGCGACGCCGAAGTCCGTCACGTACACGCGGCCCTGGGCGCCGACCAGGACGTTGGCGGGCTTGAAGTCGCGATGCACCAGCCCCGCGGAGTGGGCGGCGGCCAGGCCGCGCCCGGCCTCCTGGAAGATGCGCACCACGTCCCGCCAGGGGCGCTCCTGCTGGAGCCACTGCTCCAGGGTGGTGCCTTCCACGAGCTCCATGGCGAGGAACACGCTGTCCTCGTGCGTGCCCACGTCGTGGATGGTGACGACGTTGGGATGGGACAGGCGCGCCAGGGCCTGGGCCTCGTGGAGCAGCCGCCGCTGGAGCTCCTGGATGTCGCGGCCCTCCGGGCGGAGGACCTTGAGGGCCACCTGTCGGGCCAGGGACGGGTCCCTGGCGGCGTACACCACGCCCATGGCGCCCGCGCCCAGCTGCCGCTCGACGACGTACCGCGCGAACGTCGCCCCCGGTTTCAGGGGGACGCTCTCGGGAGGCCAGGTCCGGCACGCCTCGAGGACCCACTGGCAGCCCGCACAGGTCTCGACATGCCCGAGGACCGCGTCGCGCCGGTCGGGGGACAACATGCCCGCGAGCAGGTCGCTCAGGGTTGTTTCACCAGGGCACTCCGTCATCGCGGGAAAGGCTAGCAGAAGCGCCCGCGCGTTTTTCTGGGACGACCGGGGGGCTCGGGTTCTCCCGGAGGTGAAGCCCCTTTCCCGGAGCCCCCACATGCCCGCGATCCCCCCATCGAATGGAATGAACCCGAACGCCGCGGCGGCCGCCGCCGAGGCGGAGCGTCAACGCCAGGCGGCGGAGGCCGCCCGTCGCGCCGAGGAGGCCCGTCGCGCCGAGGAGGCCCGCCGCGCCGCCGAGGACGCGGCGAACGCCGCGAAGACTCCGACGGCGACCCACAAGACGCAGGTCGCGGGCTCGCGGGATGAGTTCGTGCCGCAGGCCAGCGCGCGCCCCCTGGTGAACCTCACCGGTTCGGGCGCCGAGACGCTCCCCGCCCAGGTGCCCCCCGAGGCCGAGCCAGCCCCGGTCCAGACCGAACCGTCGGCTCCCGCCCAGGTCGAGCAGGCGGCTCCGGCGGCGCCGCCTCCGTTCGACCCCGCTCCCGGGGCCAAGGCGGTCGCGGACGCGTTCGCCCAGAATGGCGCGGAAGGCGCGGCGGCCGAGCTGCGCAAGCAGACGGAGACCGCTTCGCCGGACGACGCGGCGGCGCTGCTGCGCGCGGCCCAGCCGACCATCGACCGCGTCACCGAGGAGCTGGGCAAGAACGCCAAGAAGGTCGATGGCGACCAGTTCTATCTGGGAGTGATCCCCAATTCGGGAAATGCCGCCTTTGACAAGACGGTGACGGACCTGGCCGCGGCGACGAACATCGCCGTGAAGGAAGGCAAGAACCCGGATGTATTGCAGGCGGTGGGCGCGTCCATCACCCGCAACATCGACAAGAAGAACATCGGCCGGTTCGATGAGGCGCTGGGCAACGCGCTGACCAACGGCTCCGGGGCGAACCTCTCGTTCGAGGTCTGCCGCCAGCTCACGGATGCGGGGCGCGGCAAGCAGGCCGACGACATCCTCGAGAACGTGGAGAAGGGGACCAAGGCCTTCAATGACCACATGAAGGACGTGGGCAAGAAGGTGGAGGAGCACAACAAGGAGCTCGCCCTGCTCATCCAGCAGTGGGGGCAGCTGATGACCGGGGAGGAATTGAAGAACGCCATCAACAAATTCAAGGACGGCTTCCCCGAGTACAAGGAGCTGGAGACGCTCGGTGGGCAGATGGTCCGCACGGCCCAGTCCCTCAAGGAGATGCCGGAGAACCTCAAGGGGATGGACCATGCGGACGACATCCTCAAGGCCAACGAGAAGCTCGTGGCCGAGCAGTTTCCGCGCATCGACCAGAGTGCCGAGGCCCAACAGGAATTGAAGACGCTCTTCCAGAGGGAGGGCGTCACGGGGAACACCATCCTGAAGGACGTTCCCGCCATTGCCCGGAAGAAGGGCGGTGAGAAGGAGTTCCTGGAGAAATTCGCGACCGTCTCGCTGAACGTCGTCTCGGCGCAGGTCGTGGCTGGCAGGAGCAACCCAGCGGAGTCGAGCGCCTTCAACGAGACGCTCGAGGGGGTTCGCAGGAGCGCCGAACTCTTCGGTCTCCAGCCGGAACAGCTCAACGGCGTCATCGACAAGATGCGGAACGTGAAGAGCGTGGCGGATGCCTATCCTCCGCCGGCTCCCGGAAAGGATGGGGTGGACATTCCAGCCCTGCCCCCAGAGCTGAACAACGCGCTCGAGTCACTGAGAGCGGGGATCGATGGGCTCTCCGGTATGGGGTACTTCGGTGGTTCGAGTCCCATCTCCGGGGCCTTCCAGACCATGGGCGCCCTCGTCGCGGCAGCGGGGACGCTGTCAGCCACGAAGAACGCCATCGAAGATCCAAGCACCGTGAACATCATGAATGCCATCAACTCCGCGGCGGGCCTGGCCCTGTCTGGTGAGTCCGTGTTGGGGTTGTTCCGCGCCGCGCCGCCCGTCAGTACCTTGGGTGATGCGAGGTGGGTCGCGAACAAATGGCTCGGCGTGATTGGCACGGGAATCAGCCTCACGCAGGGAGCCTTGGCCCTCAACAAGGGAGACGTCGCCAAGGCGGGCCTGTATGCGGTCCAGGCCGCAGGGCAGATGGCTGTGTTCGCGACAGGGTTCAGTTTCGCGACGGCTCCCCTGGCATTGACCGGGGTCGGCGTGGTGTTGGCGGCGGGCGCGGCGTTCGGGCTCTATCAGCTCGACAAGGTCAGGAAGTCCAACGTGCAGGAGAACAAGCACACGGAGGACTTCCTGCAGGGCGGCGGCGTGACGAACCGGGACATCACCCACCACCTGCGCAACGCCGACTCCGAGGGGCGCAGTGTGGGACCCGTCCTCACGGCGCTGGCGAAGCACCTGGGGATGGCTCCGCCCGACCTGCTCGACAAGGTCCAGAATCTGCCCAAGGACAAGGTCCGCCAGTTTGTCGAGGCATGCCACGGGGTGGACCCCAAGGACGACGGCACGTTCGACGTCACCGCGAACAATGACTGGATGGCGGGGAATGAGACGGTTGTGGGGCCAGGGGGCCACAGTCTGGACGTGTCGCCTCACAGCCTCACGGGGCTGGCCAACTGGGCACAGAAGCACGGGCTGGATCTCACCACTCCGCCCCCCGCCCCCGCCGTGAGCTGATCCCCGAGGCAACAGACGGGGCGCGGGACCTCCACCCGCGCCCCGCCCGCTCACACCTCGATGTCGAACGCGAGCGACAGCCGCTCGTCGGGCGGCACGTGCAACAGGCCCTCGCCGGTGGCCAGCGCCCCGGCGGCGGCGGTCCAAGGCTCCACGCAGACGAAGTCCTTCCCGCGCAGCGTCCACACCACCATCGTCCGGAACTCCGGGCTCCACGACAGCTGGATGGGGCGCAGGCCCGGTCCCCGCTCCAGTCGCGTCCCTGGCCGCGAGTGGTCGCGCAGGTGCAGGTCCACCTCGTCCCCCGTCAGGTCCAGCCGGGTGATGGGCACCTCGTGCTTCGCCACGTTGTCCCAGGCGTGCGTCGCGTCCGTCTCCACCGTCGCCACGGCCTTCGCCGCGTCGGGGACGCGGAAGTATGGATGGAAGCCCAGGTGGACCGGGACGGGGTGGAAGCCGGGGTTCTGGAGGTCGAAGTCGATGGTCAGCCGGCGGCCCGCCAGCGAGAAGGTGAGCTGGGCATCGAACTCGAAGGGATAGACGCGCAGCGTCTCCGGCCGGGACTTCAGCCCCAGCACCAGCAGCGAGTCCTCCGCCTGCCGCACGGCCCACGCCATGCGGCGCGCGAAGCCGTGCTGCGGAAGGCTGTAGGACTCGCGCTGCGCCGCGTAGGTGTCCCCCGGCAGCGGCCCCGCGTTGGGGAACAGCACGGGGATGCCCCCGCGCACGTTCTTCGTCGGGTCCGCCACCGTGGACTCATCGAGGTAGAGGACCTCCTCGTCCTCCACCGCGATGCTCGTGACGAGCGCGCCGCGGGAAGGAATCACCTCCACGCAGCAGTCGTCGCCTTTCAGCGAGTACGTCTCCAACCCGGCGATGCCGGGGAAAGCTCGGCTCATGCGAGCCTAGATACCCCCATCGTGGGGGTCGCTGTCCATGAACGGATACGGCACCTTCACGGGGGGAACGAAGTTCTCCTTGATGGTGCGGGGGCTCGTCCAGCGGATGAGGTTCAGCAGTGAACCCGCCTTGTCGTTGGTGCCGGACGCGCGCGAGCCGCCGAAGGGCTGCTGGCCCACCACCGCGCCCGTGGGCTTGTCGTTGATGTAGATGTTGCCCGCCGCGTGCCGCAGCTCCGTGAGCGCCGTGTCGATGGCCTTGCGGTCGCGCGCGAACACCGCGCCGGTCAGCGCGTACGTCGCGCTCTGGTCCACCTCGCGCAGCGTCTCCACGTACTTCGCATCCGGGTACACGTACGCGCCCACCACCGGGGCGAAGATCTCCTCGCGCAGGATGCGGTGGCGCGGGTTGGTCAGCTGCACCACCGTGGGCTTCACGAACCAGCCCTTGCTGCGGTCGGTGTCGCCGCCGGCGACGATGCTCGCCTCGCCGCCCTGCTTGGCCAGGTCGATGTACGAGGAGACCTTCTTGAAGGACTTCTCGTCGATGACCGCGCCCATGAAGTTGCGGAAGTCCGCCACGTCACCCATGCGGATGTCGGCGGTGAGCGCCTGGAGGCGCTCCTTGAGCCTGGGCCACATCGATTCGGGGATGTAGACGCGGCTGGCCGCCGAGCACTTCTGGCCCTGGTACTCGAAGCCGCCCCGGACGATGGCCACCGCCAGCGCCTCCAGGTCCCCGGCCGCGGACGGGTGCGCGACGATGAAGTCCTTGCCGCCCGTCTCACCCACCAGCCGCGGGTACTGCTTGTAGCGGCCGATGTTCTCTCCCACCGTCTTCCACATGCTGTTGAAGGTGGGCGTGGAGCCGGTGAAGTGGATGCCGCCCAGGTCCGGGCTGGCCAGGGTGGGGTTGCCCACCGTGGGCCCGTCGCCGTTGAGCATGTTGATGACGCCGTCGGGCAGGCCCGCCTCGCGCAGCATCTCCATGACGTACCAGGCGCTCAGCGCCGCCGTGGACGAAGGCTTGAACAGCACCACGTTGCCCATGATGGCGGGCGCGGTGCACAGGTTCATCGCGATGGACGTGAAGTTGAACGGCGCCACCGCGAAGACGAAGCCGTCCAGCGGACGGTAGTCCAGCATGTTCCACGTCTGCGCCGGGGACTCCGGCTGGATGGCCAGCAGCTGCTCGGCGAAGTGGACGTTGTAGCGCAGGAAGTCGATGGCCTCGCACACCGCGTCGATCTCGGCCTGGTGGGCCGTCTTCGACTGCCCCAGCATGGTGGCCGCGTTGATGATGGGCCGGTAGCGGGTGGCCAGCAGCTCCGCCGCGCGCAGGAAGATGGCGGCGCGCGAGGCGAAGGGCATGCGCGCCCACTCGTCCTTGACGGACAGGGCGGCCTGGATGGCCTGCTCCACGTGGCTGGCGTCCGCCTCGTGCAGCGTGGCCAGCACGTGCGAATGGTCGTGCGGCATGCGCACGGTGTCCGTCTTGCCGGTGCGCACGTGCTTGCCGCCGATGATGAGCGGGATGTCGATCTGCTCACCGGCCATGCGCTTGAGCGCGGCCTGCAGCTCGCGGCGCTCGGGCGCGCCGGGCGCGTAGGAGAGGATGGGCTCGTTCTTCGGAGCGGGGACGCGGGGGATGGCGTTGATCACGCGAAGGACCTCGGGACGGAGCGGAAGAAGGGCGGGGCAGCATAGCCAACCGGCCCCACCGGGGAAGCGTGGAGGCAGGTCGTCGTCGGGACCCCGACACCTCCTGTCAACCCCCGGCCCCCCTGGGTATTTCCCACCACGGCGGCCCGCCGACCCACACCCGGAGGGGAACCCGGATTGACCGCGTGACACAGCGCGCGGTTACGATGGGGCATGAGCATCCCGCCCCCGAGCCCCGTGATGCCGCCCGCTCCTGGCCTGCCTGCCCTGGAGGAGGCGCTCCGGAAGGACCTCGAGCGGCTGGGGTATCCGCGCCGCTCCTGGGTGCTCCCCCGCAAGACGCGCGCCGGCCAGCCCGTCCTCGACGTGCTCGTCGTCGGCGGAGGGCAGAGCGGGTTGGCGGCCGCCTTCGGGCTGATGCGCGAGCGCGTCACGAACCTGCTCGTCGTCGACGACTGCGCCCAGGACCTGGCGGGTCCCTGGAAGACGTTCGCGCGCATGCACACGCTGCGCACGCCCAAGCACCTGACGGGGCCGGACCACAACCTGCCCAACCTGTGCTTCCAGACCTGGTACGAGGCCCAGCACGGCGAGGCGGCGTGGGCGGCGCTGGAGCGCGTGCCCAAGGAGCTGTGGGCGGACTACCTGGCCTGGTACCGCCAGACGCTGGGCATCCCCGTGCGCTGCCACACGCGCGCGGGGGCCCTGTCGTGGAGCGCGGACGACGCGTGCTTCCTCGTCCCCCTCACGGACACGCGCGGCGGCGGGACGCAGGTGGTCCACGCGCGCAAGGTCGTGCTGGCCACGGGCATCGACGGCTCCGGCCGTTGGGAGGTGCCCCCGGTGGTGGCGGACCTGCCGAGGGAGCTGTACGCGCAGACGCGCGAGGACATCGACTTCGAGGCCCTGCGCGGCAAGCGCATCGGCGTGCTGGGCGCGGGCGCGTCCGCGTTCGACAACGCCTCCGTGGCGCTGGAGCACGGCGCGGGCGAGGTGCACCTGTTCTACCGGCGCAAGTCGCTGCCCACCGTCAACCCGTACCGCTGGGCGGAGTTCGTCGGCTTCCTCAAGCACCACGCGGACCTGCCGGACGCGGACCGCTGGCGCTTCATCCACCGCATCATCGAGATGGGACAGCTGCCCCCGGCGGACACGTACCGCCGCGCCAGGGCGCATCCCCAGTTCCACCTGCACGCGGAGAGCCCGTGGGTCGGCGCGGAGGCGGTGGGCGGCCAGGCCCGCGTCACCACGCCCGGCGGCACGTTCACCTTCGACAAGCTCATCGTCGGCAGCGGCACGGTGACGGACCTGTCGCTGCGGCCGGAGCTGTCGAACGTGTTCGACGACATCGCCCTGTGGAAGGACCGGTTCACGCCGCCCGCGGGGCAGTCCCACGCGGACCTCTTGCGCCACCCGTACCTGGGGCCGGGCTTCGAGCTGCAGGAGAAGCAGCCCGGCCGGGCACCCCACGTGTCGTCCATCTTCAACTACACCTTCGGCTGCCTGCTCTCGCTGGGGTTCGGCGGCGCGAGCATCTCCGGGATGAAGTACAGCCTCCCGAAGCTGGTGGCCGGCGTGACGAAGCAGCTCTACCTGGATGACCGGGAAGCGTTCTTCAGCTCCCTGGCGAGCTACGACGAGAGGGAATTCGAGCCATGAGTGGTGGTGAGTTCGGGCTGCGCAGCCGCCGCGTCCTCGCGGCGGACGGGACGCGCGAGGCGGTGGTGGTGGTGCGCGGCGGGAAGGTGGCGGCGGTGGTGTCCCCGGACCAGGTGCCAGGGGGGCTGCCCGTGACGGACGTGGGCGAGCGCGTGGTGATGCCCGGCGTCGTGGACTGTCACGCGCACATCAACGAGCCGGGCCGCACGGAGTGGGAGGGTTTCGAGACGGCCACCCGCGCGGCGGCGGCCGGCGGCATCACCACCGTGGTGGACATGCCGCTCAACTCGCTGCCGCCCACGACCACGCTCGGCGCGCTGGAGCTCAAGGCCCGCGCGGCCAGCACCGCGTGCATGGTGGACCATGGCTTCTGGGGGGGCGTCATCCCGGGGAACGCGGGCGAGCTGGAGCGGCTCATCGACGCGGGCGTGGCGGGCTTCAAGTGCTTCCTGTGCCCCTCCGGCGTGGACGAATTCCCCCCGGCCGACCGCGCGGTGCTGGACGTGGCCATGCCCATCCTCGCGCGGCGCGGCGTGCCGCTCATCGTCCACGCGGAGCTGGAGTCGCCGCTGGAGGCCCGGGGCGACGTGGATCCCCGCACCTACCGGGGCTACCTCGAGTCGCGTCCCCGGCGCTGGGAGCAGGACGCCATCCGGATGATGGTGGAGCTGGCGCGCGAGCACCGCTGCCGCGTGCACATCGTCCACCTGTCGTCCGCGGACGCCCTCCCGCTGCTGGCCGAGGCCCGCCGCGACGGCGTGGACATCTCCGTGGAGACGTGTCCGCACTACCTCTGCTTCACCGCGGAGGAGATCTCCGACGGCGCCACCCACTTCAAGTGCGCGCCCCCCATCCGCGAGGCGGAGAACCGCGAGCGGCTGTGGACGGGGTTGGGGCGGGGCGACATCCAGCTCGTGGTGTCGGACCACTCGCCCTGCACCCCGGCGCTCAAGCACCTGGAGCGCGGCGACTTCGGCGCGGCGTGGGGCGGCATCGCGTCGCTCCAGCTGAGCCTCCCGGCCGTCTGGACGGAGGCGCGCCGGCGGGGCCATGGCCTGGAGACGCTCGTGCGCTGGATGTGCGAGGCCCCCGCGAGGCTGGTGGGCCTGTACGGCGCCAAGGGGACGCTGGCGCCCGGCGCGGACGCGGACCTGGTGGTGTTCGACCCGGAGGCGACGTTCGCGGTGGAGCCCGCGCGCCTGGAGCACCGCCACCCGTTGACGCCGTACGCGGGCCGGACGCTCGCGGGCGTGGTGGAGCGCACGATTCTGCGGGGCCAGACGGTGTATGAGCGCGGGCAGCCCTTCCCACGCCCCCAGGGACATTGGGTCAAGCGACCCGCCGCGGCGCGCGTCGCCGCCTAGAGACACGACAGGAGAGCGTACACACCATGCATGCACCCGAAGAGGGCCGGCTGCGCGTTGCCTTCACCGAACTCATCGACCTGGCCGCCGAGAAGGTGGGGGGCCGCGCGCTGCTCGCCTCCGACGAGTTCTTCGCCGGCAAGGAGAACCTGCTCAAGCCCGGCCGGGGCGTCTTCATCCCGGACAAGTACACGGAGCAGGGCAAGTGGATGGACGGCTGGGAGTCGCGCCGCAAGCGCGTGCCCGGCAACGACTGGTGCATCCTCCAACTGGGCCTGCCCGGCGTGGTGCGCGGCGTGGACATCGACACCAACCACTTCCTCGGCAACTTCCCCGACTACGCGTCGGTGGACGCGCTGGCGGTGGAGGGCTCTCCCGCGCCGGAGTCGCTCGTCGACGCGGCGTGGACGCGCATCCTCCCGCAGCTCAAGCTGCAGGGCGGCACGCGCAACCTGTTCCCCGTCGTCGACGAGCGCCGGTGGACGCACCTGCGGCTCAACATCTACCCGGACGGCGGCGTGGCGCGCTTCCGCGTGCACGGCGAGGTGAGGCCGGACCTGGAGCGGCTGGCGCGGGGCGGGGCGCTGGTGGACCTGGCCGCGGCGGAGAACGGCGGCACGGTGGCGCAGTGCAACGACGCCTTCTTCGGGCCCAAGGACAACCTCATCCTCCCGGGGCGCGCGGCCCACATGGGCGAGGGCTGGGAGACGCGGCGCAAGCGCCTGCTGCCCGGCTCCGATTGGATCGTCGTCAAGCTGGCCGTGCCGGGCACCCTGGAGCGCGTGGAGGTGGACACCGCGCACTACAAGGGCAACTTCCCGGAGAGCGCCTCGCTGGAGGGCATCTTCCTGCGCGAGCCGCTGGTGGACTTCGCCAACGCGCACCACCTCGCGTGGACGGAGGTGCTGCCGCGCACGAAGCTGCAGGCGGACTTCCGCCACTTCTTCGAGTCGGAGCTGCGCGCGAAGGGGCCCTTCACCCACGTGCGCCTCAACATCTTCCCGGACGGCGGGGTCAGCCGGCTGCGCGTCCACGGGCGGCCCGCGTGAGCGCGCTGGAGCGACTCAACCGGATGTTCCCGGGCGACGCCAAGGCGGAGCTGATGCGCTGCTGTGGCTCGTCGCGCTGGGCGGATGGCATGACGCGCGCGCGGCCCTTCCGCGACGCGGCGCACCTGCTCGCGGAGTCGGAGTGGCTCTGGAAGCAGACGGGCCCGGACGACTGGCGCGAGGCGATGACGCACCACCCGCGCATCGGCGAGTCCGCCCTGCGCGAGAAGTTCGCCTCCACCGCCTCCTGGTCGTCCCAGGAGCAGGGCGGGGTGAAGGGCGCGTCCGAGGACGTCATCCGGGGCCTGGCCGAGGGCAACGCGGCCTACGAGGCCCGCTTCGGCTTCATCTTCCTCGTGTGCGCCACGGGGAAGGGCGCGGAGGAGATGCTGGCCATCCTCCGCGAGCGAATGGAGAACGCGCCGGACGAGGAGCTGCGCGTCGCGGCCGGCGAGCAGGCGAAGATCACCCGCATCCGACTGGAGAAGCTGCTGGCGTCATGAGCACCCTGTCCACCCATGTCCTCGACACGCACCGGGGCCGTCCCGCCTCCGGCGTCCCCATCTCCCTGGAGGTCCAGGGGGCCGGGGGTGAATGGAAGACGCTGGCCCGGGGCGTCACCAACGACGACGGGCGCGTGCGCGACTTCCTCCCGGCGGGCGCCCGCGTGGAGCCCGGCGTCTACCGGATGAGCTTCGACACGGGCGCGTACTTCCGCGCGCTCGGCGTCCGGGGCTTCTACCCGTCCGTCACGGTGGTGTTCGAGCTGGCCGCGCCCGACGAGCACTACCACGTCCCGCTGTTGCTCAGCCCCTTCGGCTACTCGACGTACCGGGGGAGCTGAGCTCACCCCTTGGTGTGGGCCTGGACGGCGGGGGCGAGCGTGCCGCTCCCCCGTCGCAGGAGGGCGTGGATTTCGGCGATGAGCACCGCGGGCTTCACGGGCTTGACGAGGTAGGCGTCCGGCACGGGGAGGCTGGGGTCGCCGTCCGAGCGGGGCGCGAAGCCGCTGACGAAGACGACGGGCAGGTGCCGGAGGGTGGCCTCCTCGCGGCAGCGGCGCAGCAGCTCGTAGCCGTCCATGCCGTCCATGTTCACGTCCGACAGGAGCAGGTCCGGCGGCTGCGCCAGGGCCTGCGCCAGCCCCGTCTCCCCGTCCGCCGCCGTGGCGCAGTCGAAGTCCCCCGACAGCAGGAGACGGAGCGTCTCGCGCATCGTCCAGGAGTTTTCGACGATGAGGACCTTGGGCTTCACGGGGCTCCGGGGCGCGGCGACGAAGAGGGGCAGCCCCCGTGTGGAGGGGCGTGCGCCTCCCGGAGCATCTCCGCACGGCCCCCATGGGAGCAAGGGGTCCGCTCCACCCCCAGTATGGCGCGGCGTGGTGTCCGCCACCCTTCTACGAGTCACCCCCTAGGGCCAGGGCCCGGGGGCAGGGCGGTGTCCCCGGCTCCACCGTCCATGGGCCCGGAGGGGGGACCTCCCAGGTCGTACCCGGACACCGCGTGACATGTCTCGGTGCCCGGAGACGTCTCCCACAGCACCTTGGGCCACCCCAACAGGGCGTGTCCGATACATGGAAACGTGATATTCCTACGACTTCTGGAATCTGAAGACCTTCCGGTCCCACCTTCGTGAGCGACGAAGAGAAGACAACCGTCCTGGACGAGCGCGCTCGTCCTCCGAGCTCGTGGGGAGAGCGCATCCGCACGCCAGTCACCCTTCCCGGTGATGCCGCTGGGGCGCGGCGTTCGCTCGAGGTGGGGATGGTGGTGACGGGGCGCTACCGGGTGGAGGGCCTGCTGGGCGAGGGCGGCATGGGCCGCATCTGGCTGGCGGACGACCTGCACGAGCGGCGGCGGGTGGCGCTGAAGGAGATGCAGGTGCCCGCGGGGCTGACGGCGGGCAAGACGGAGGAGCTGGTGCTGATGTTCCGGCACGAGTTCTTCGCGATGAAGAAGCTGCAGCACCCCGGCACGTTGAAGGTGTTCGACTGGGGGATGACGGAGGCCGGCAACCGCTTCATCACGATGGAGGTGGTGGACGGCCAGGACTTGAGCTCGCTGGCGCGCGAATCGCCGCTGGACACGCGCACGCTGTACAGGGTGCTCATCCAGATGGCGCAGGTGCTGGCGTTCATCCATTCGCGCCTGTACGTCCACTGCGACATCAAGGCGAGCAACGTGCGCATCACCGGCTCCGGCGCGGTGAAGCTGATGGACTTCGGGGTGATGCACCAGCTGGGCACGCCCAGCCCCGGCAAGCTCAAGGGCACGTTGGAGTACCTGGCGCCGGAGTGGCAGCGCGGCGCGAGCATCGACGGGCGCGCGGACCTGTATTCGCTGGGGGTGATGGCCTACTACCTGGCCACGCGGCGGCTGCCCTTCAAGCGCAACACGCCCGCGGCGCTCCTGGCGGACCACCTGACGCGTCCGCCGCCCAGGCCCTCCACGCTGTGCCCGGTGGACCCGGCGCTGGAGGAGATCATCCTGATGCTGCTGGCGAAGGACCCTCGCGAGCGCTTCCAGGACGCCGGTGAGTTGATGGAGGCGCTGTGCCACGCCAGCGGCGAGCCCCTGCCGGAGGAGCCGTTGTCGGCGCGCGCCAGCTACCTGCACGTGCCGGAGGTGGTGGGGCGGGCTGCGGAGCTGGAGGCGCTGATGAACGGGCTGGCCGAGGCGGACTGGGGCCAGTCCCGCGCGGTGCTCATCGGCGCTCCGGCGGGCGTGGGCAAGACGCGGTTGCTGCAGGAGTTCGAGCTCCAGGCGAAGCTGGCGGAGCTGCCCTTCGGCCGGGGGCAGTGTCGCGCGGAGGGGCAGGCGCCGCTGACGCCCCTGGCGCAGGCCCTGCGCGCGTTGATGCCGCACACGCCCACGGAGGTGATGGAGCGGCTGGCGCCGAGGCTGGGGCGGCTGCTGCCCTCGCTGGGGGCCTCGTCGGTGGGCGTGGCGCAGGTGACGTCGGGGGAGGAGAAGCTGGCGCTGTTCGGGGCGCTGGCGGAGTGGGTGCGCTCGCTCGGCAAGCGGATGACGTTCGTGCTGTGCTTCGAGGACCTGCACTGGGCGGACAGCGCGTCTCTCGAGGTCATCAACGTGCTCGTCCGCGCGCTGCATGGCACCCGCGGCATGGTGGTGGGCACGTTCCGCTCCGGGGAGCTGAGCCGGCTGAGCCTCGCGTTCCAGACGGTGGACGAGAAGCTGACGTGGCGGTTGGACCTGGAGCCGCTCGCCGTCGAGCACGTGGGCGAGCTGGTGGGGCTCGCGCTGCCGGGGCTGGAGATTCCGGCGGACTTCGTGGAGCGGCTGCACGCCACGACGGGCGGCAACGCCTTCTTCGCCACCGAGTGCCTGCGCGCGTTGGTGGAGGAGGGGGCGTTGACGCGGGTGGGCGGTCGCTGGGAGGCGGACCCGGGGCTGCTGGCGTCGCGCACGCTGCCGGCGAGCATCCACGAGGCGGTGCTCGCGCGCCTGGGGACCGCGCCCCAGGAGCAGGTGGCGCTCCTGCGGCGGCTGGCCCCGGCGGGGCGGACGCTGGAGCTGCCCATGGTGCGGGCGCTGGCGGACCTGCCGGAGTCGGAGCTGTTCTCGGTGCTGGACGGCATCGTCGAGCGGCAGTTCCTCCAGGAGGAGGAGGGCCGCTACGTCTTCACGCACGACACCGTGCACCAGGCCGTCTACGACAGCATGCCGGAGGACGAGCGGCGGGCGGCGCACGCGCGGGTGGCCATGGCGTTGCAGACGCTCTACTTCCAGCGGCCGGACCTGACGCGCGCGGTGGGCTGGCACTACCTGCGCTCGCCGGAGCCGGAGCTGGCCATTGGCCCGTTGCTGGAGGCGGGGCGCGCGGCGATGGCGGCCCAGGCGATGCTGGAGGCCACGCTCCTGTTGAAGGAGGCGTCGACGCTGCTGGAGTCCGCGCCGGACTTCCCGGGGAGGGACCGGCTGCTGCTGCGCATCTGGGTGACGCTGGTGGAGGTGGGCTACGCGAGCGACCCGCCCAGCTCGCTCGTCTTCGCGGAGAAGCTGTTCGCGCACTGGGCGGCCACGGTGGACCTGGAGGAGGGGCGGAGGAGCGCGCTGGAGCAGCTCGACGCCGCGTGCTCGGCGCCGGAGGCCGAGCGGCCCGCGCGGTTGCGGGAGCTGCTGCGCGAGCGCGAGGCGGACGCGCGGTCCTCGCCGGCCGACATCTTCTGGAAGCAGGCGGAGCTGCAGATCCTCCAGGCCATGGCGCTGGCCATCGTCGGGCGGACGCGGGACCTGGACGCGCTGCTGGAGCGCGTGCGTCGCGAGCAGCCGGACATCTCGCCGTACCGGGCGGGGACGTTGCTCTCGCAGGCGGTGCTCTGCGCGTACACGGGGCAGACCGCGGGCGTGCTGGAGGCCCAGGCCGAGCAGCTGGCGCGGCTGCGTGGGCTGCGCGACGCCATGGGCTGGCTGCCGCGGCGGCTGGCGTGGTCGCTGGGCATGGGCGGCTACATGATGAACCTGAACCTGGCCCTGCGCGGCGAGCCGCTCGACGCGCGGGCCACGCGGGACGGGTGCGCGGTGGCGGAGGAGCACGGCTTCACGGACGTGCGCGCCTTCCACCTGTTCTCCGAGGTCGCGCGCGCGGCCTTCACGGGGGACGGCGCGGCCTTCGTGCCGGCGTTCACGGAGAAGACGGACCTGGTGCGCAGGCTGGGCAATCCCCGGTTGATGGAGCGCAACCTGGCCATCTTCACGCCGCCCTACTACCTGGAGCGCGGCGAGCACGAGCACGTGGCGGCGGTGGTGGCCCGCGCGGAGACGCTGGCGCGGGTGTTGCCCGAGGACCGGTGGTTGCAGTGCCACGTGCGGGTGTACCAGGCCTGTCGGGACATCCTCTTCGAGGACACGGCGGCGGCGCGCGAGTCGCTGCCTCGGGCGCTCGTGGCGGCGAGCGAGGCGGGGGTCCGCATGGGGACGCTCCTGCATGTCTACCAGTCCCGGTTCGAGCGGGAGCAGGGGCACCTGGACGTGGCGCGCGCGGCGGCGGAGGCGGCGCTCGCGCGGGCGGTGGAGCCGTCGTTGGCCAATCCCTGGGATGAAATCCTCGCGCGCCGCGCGCTGGCGGCGCTCCTGCCGGGGCTGGAGGGCCGCGGTCACCTCGAGCGCGCGCTGGTGCTGGCGCGGCAGACGGGCAATGTGCTCCAGGTGGGGCTCATCCACCTGGCGCTGGCGGAGCGCGAGGGCTCCGCGGAGGCGGCGGTGGCCGAGCTGGCGGAGGCGGAGACGGCCTTCACCGAGGCCCGCGCGCCGAGCCTGCTCGCGCAGGCCACCTCGCTGCGCGGCGTGCTCCAGCGTGGCGTGGACGCCCGCCGCAGCGCGTGAGGGCGGAGGGGACGCGCCTTGGCTGCTTTGTCGCGAGGCGCGCTCCAGCATGGCGTGGACGCCCGCCGCAGCGCGTGAGGCGGATGCTTCGTAGCGAGGCGTGCTCCAGCATGGCGTGGGCGCCCATCGCGATGCGTGAGGGATGCGGGCTCACGGTGAATCTGCTCGTGCAGGCAGGCTCGCCGCGAACTGCGCTCCAGCGTGGCGTGGACGCCCGTCGCCGCGCGTGCAGGCGGAGGGGACGCGCCGGAGTTGCCTCGCCGCGAGGCGTGCGCCAGCGTGGCGCTCGCCGCCCGGCGCAGCGCGTGACGCGTGGTCGCCCTCGGGTCGTCACGAGCGAACTCGGGCGTCGCGCGGAGGTAGAGTCCCGGCATGGCCACTCCCCTGCGCTTCTGCCTGGACTACCTGTCCCCCTACGCCTACCTCGCCTGGACCCGGATGCCCGCGCTCGCCGCGCGCCACGGCCGTGTCGTGGAGCCGGTGCCCGTGCTGCTGGCCGGCCTGCTCAACGCCACCGGCAACATCGGTCCGGCGGAGGTGCCCGCCAAGCGCGTCTACATCTTCAAGCACACCTTCCGCATCGCCCACGAGCTGGGCGTCCCGTTCGCGCCCCCGCCCTCGCACCCGTTCGTGCCGCTGCTCGCCCTGCGGGTGACGGCGGCCGTGGAGGACCTGGAAGCCCGGGCGCGGCTCGTGTCGGCGCTCTACGCGGCGGCCTGGGGCGGGGGAGGCGGGGTGGAGACGCCCGAGCAGGTATCGGTGGCCATCCGCGCCGCCGGGCTGGACGCACCGGCGCTGCTCGCCGCCGCCCAGCGCCAGGACATCAAGGACCGCGTTCGCCAGAACACCGAGGAGGCGCTCGCGGCGGGGGCCTTCGGGGTGCCCACGGTGCTCGCGGACGGCGAGCTGTTCTTCGGCATGGACTCGCTCGGCCACCTGGAGCGCTTCCTCCGGGGCGAGGACCCCTTGCGCCAGGTCGACCTGGCGCGCTGGCGGGACCTGCCAGCCACCGCGTCCCGGCGTTGATCAAGGCTTCTTCGCGCACGGGATTCCGCTAGGGTGCCCCGGTGGCCGGCCCTGGGGTGGGCCACGTCCCGGGTGCTCCACGCATGAATGTCCTCGCCCAGCTGGGCATCGTCGTCACTGGCCTGGTGTTCGCCGTCGTCCTGCTGGCGCTCAACTTCTGGCGCGCCATCCTGTTCCTCTTTCCCCACAGCGTCCGCGTGGAGCCGGAGGCCCCGGCGGACCAGATGGACCTGCCCCTGGAGCTGGCGGAGACGGCCACCCAGCTGGCCAACCTGGGCTTCGTGCCGCTGGGCAGCCACGAGGAGCGGCCGCGGCTGCAACGCGCCACGCGCTCCTATGACTGGGCCCACCCGGGCGAGCGCGTGTTCGCCACCGCCTACCAGGCGGCCGACGGCTCGCCCCGGCTGTACTTCCTCACCCCCCTGGCGCCCGAGGGCTTCGTCATCACCGCGGGCTACCGCCGCCCCGCGCTGGACCTGCCCGGTGGCGTCTACCGGAGTGGTTCACTGGAAGACGCTCCGCCCGAACGGCTGTTGCGAGCCCACCTGCGGCGCATGGAGGGCGTCACGCCCGCGGGCGATTTCTCCTGGGAAGGTCGTGTGGAGGCCGGGCGTTCCTGGTATCGGGGGCTCGGCCGGAAGGAGATCCGCCGACAGAACCTGCAAGGGTTGTTGTGGACGGTGATGGCGCTTGCCATCGTCGCCAGCGCCTTCCTGGGGGGGCGCGCGACCTGACGCCTCCGAAGGCCCCTTTTTTGTTCCGTCCGCGCGCGTGCACCGCGCGCCCCTTGAGAGTAGGTAGACGAGCACCATGAAGAGCGTGTCCAAGTCCGAGGAAGTCTTCTTTCTTTCTGGCAAGCGCACCCCGTTCGGGACCTACGGCGGCAGCCTGAAGGACCTCAGCGCCACCGACCTGGCCGTGGAGTCCGCGCGTGCCGCCCTCGCCCAGGCGAAGGTGTCTGCGGAGCAGGTCCAGCACGTGGTGTACGGCAACGTCGTGCAGACGAGCGCGGACGCCATCTACCTGCCGCGCCACGTGGGCCTGCGCACCGGCGTCCCCATCCCGGTGCCCGCCCTGGGCGTCAACCGGTTGTGTGGCTCCGGCTTCCAGGCCTTCGTCACGGCGGCGGAGATGATGCTCACCGGCCAGGCCGACTGCGTGCTCGCCGGTGGCACCGAGTCCATGAGCCAGGCGCCCCACGTCATCCGCGGCGCGCGCTGGGGCCTGCCCCTGGGCAAGGGCAACCTGGAGGACATGCTCTGGACGGCGCTGACGGACAGCTACACCGGCAACGCCATGGCGCTGACCGCCGAGCAGCTCGCGGTGGACTACGCCCTCACGCAGGACCAGGTGGACGAGTACGCGGTGCTGACGCAGAAGCGCTTCGCCGCGGCGCAGGAGGCCGGCCGCTTCCAGGACGAGATCGCCCCCGTCACCCTCAAGGGGAAGAAGGGGGAGACGGTCGTCGCCAAGGACGAGCACAACCGCCCCGAGACGACGGTGGAGGGCCTGCGCAAGCTGCCCAAGGTCTTCAAGAAGGACGGCGTGGTGCACGCGGGCGCGGCCAGCGGCATCTGTGACGGCGCGGGCAGCATGGTGATGGCCACGGGCGGCTTCGTGCAGCAGCACGGGCTGAAGCCCATCGCGAGGCTGGTGAACTGGGGCATCGCCGGGTGCGACCCCAAGGTGATGGGCATCGGGCCCGCGCCGGCCATCCGCAACCTGCTGGAGCGCGCGCAGTGCAAGCTGTCCGACGTGGACCTCTTCGAGGTCAACGAGGCCTTCGCGCCGCAGTACCTCGCGGTGGAGAAGGAGCTGGGCCTGCCGCGCGAGCGGACCAACGTCAACGGCGGCGCCATCGCCGTGGGTCACCCGCTGGGCGCGTCTGGCGCGCGCATCACCACGACGCTCGTCTACGAGCTCAAGCGCCGCGGCGCCCGTTATGGTATCGGCTCCGCCTGTATCGGGGGCGGCCAGGGCATCGCGGTGCTGGTCGAGGCGCTCTGATGCCCGCACACGACTTCCAATCGGGACGCGAGATGACCAACGAGGTGGACGCGAAGACGGCCCGGGAGCGGGCCAAGGCCATCGCCGAGCAGCGCCGCGCGGAGCGTCGCAACCGCAAGCGCAAGTGCGTGGTCTGCGGCGTGGAGGAGAGCGACAAGACGCCGCTCACCGCGCACCCGGAGGGCATCGGTCCGGCCTGCAAGGACGAGGTCGCCTGCCAGGTGCGCCGCGCCGCCACCGGACGGTGAGCCCGGGGTGGGAGGGGGCCCGGGCCCGACGCGCCCGGCCCCAGGCCCTCCGTCGGCTGCGTGACTGTGGGAGATGTGCCCCTGGCGCGCCGTGCCCGTCCGGGAGGCCCCAGGTCCTCCGAGTCCGGTAAATCGGGCCCGTTTCTTGATGGCGGAATCGTCTCGGGGTAAACGTCCAGAATCTCAGCTTGAGACTCGAGACGAGGGTCGGAATGGGCGTTACCAGCTTCACGGGAGTCAAGGTGTTCTCCACCACGCTCGCGCGTGATCGCGAGAACATGGGTGAGAACATCACCAAGTGGCTCAAGGAGAACTCGAACAACATCGAGGTGGTGGACAAGGTGGTGACCCAGTCCTCGGACAAGGAGTTCCACTGCCTGACCATCACGATTTTCTACCGCGCGAAGGCCTGAAGCCTCGGCGGACGACGCATCGAGACGATGTGTGAGGGCGCTCTCTCCCGGGGACCGGGTGGGGCGCCCTTCGTCGTTTGGGGTTGCGAAGATGCGCGGCTTCCACCACCTTTGGTCGACTGAAAACCCGTCGTGGAGGATGGAATGCGACCGATGCGCAGCTTCGGCGGCCGAGGCGGCGGTGGGTGGGGACTGCCCGGCCTGGAGACGATGGCGTCGAAGCTGGCGGTGGGGCTCGTCGCGGGCTCCGTGCTGTTCCTGCTGACGGCGAGCGGCAAGGGCGCGCTGCTGCTCTTGTGGCCCAACTCCGTGTTCGGCCAGCTCTTCGCCTGGCAGCCGCTCACGTACGCCTTCGTCGAGGACGACCCCATCAGCATCCTCTTCGGGGCGTTGCTCCTGTGGTCCATCGGCGGGTGGCTGGAGAGCACCTGGGGCGCGAAGCGCCTGCTGCTGGTGGCGGTGGGGTGCACGGCGCTGGCGGGCTACATCCTCGGTGTCGTGGGCCTGTTCCTGCCGCTGCCCGGCGGGTACCGGGGCGGCTGGGTGATGGGCTCGGTGCTGTGGGTGGCGTACGGGCTCGTCATCGGCCGGGGGCAGACGAACTTCTGGGGCATCCCCCTGTCGGGCAACGCCTTCGCGGCCATTGGCGCGGGCTTCGTGGTGCTGCGCGTGCTGACGGCGGGCCTCTTCAGTCAGCTGCCGCACGTGCTCGCGCTGGTGCTGGTGTTCGCCTACGTGCGCGGGGCCAGCCCCAAGCGGCTGCTCCTGCACCTGCAGCACTGGCGCCTGCAGCGCCAGCTGAAGGGCCGCTCCAAGCACCTGCGCGTGGTGTCCAAGGACCGTCCGGACCGGGACCAGTACCTCAACTGAGGCCGGGCCCCGGGCCCGTCAGTGGGCCGCCTCCGGGTGCCCGTACTGCTTGAGCTTCCGGTAGAGGGTGGCCACGCCGATGTCGAGCTGCTCGGCGGTGCGCGCGCGGTTGCCGGCGTTCTGCGCGAGCACCGCCAGGATGTACTCCTTCTCCATGTCCTCCAGCCGGCGCGGGTTGCCGGTGGGCACCAGGCTGGGGGGCGCGGCGCGCACCTCCTCGGGCAGGTCCTCGCGCTCCACGCGGGCGCCCTCGCACAGGGCCACCGCGCGCTCCAGGGCGTTGCCCAGCTCGCGCACGTTGCCGGGCCACCCGTAGCGCAACAGCTGGTCCGCCGCGTCCGGGGCCAGGCCCGCCACCTTGCGTCCCAGCCGCTCCGCGGCCTCCGCGAGCAGCAGGCGCGCCAGGGGGAGGATGTCGTCGCGCCGCTCGCGCAGCGGCGGGATTCGCAGCTCGATGACGCGCAGCCGGTAGAACAGGTCCTGGCGGAAGCGGCCCAGGCGCACCTCCTCGGCCAGCTCGCGGTTGGTGGCGGCCACCACGCGCACGTCCACCTTGCGGCTGAGGTTCTCCCCCACGCGCCGCACCTCCTTCTCCTGGAGCGCGCGCAAGAGCTTGGCCTGCATCGACGGGGGGACCTCGCCCACCTCGTCGAGGAACAGCGTGCCGCCGTGCGCGGCCTCGAAGAGGCCCGGTCGGTCATGCGTCGCGCCGGTGAAGGCGCCGCGGGCGTGGCCGAACAGCTCGCTCTCCAGCAGGCTCTCCGTCACCGCCGCGCAGTTGACGGCGATGAAGGCCTTGTGCGCGCGCGAGGACTCGTCGTGGATGAGGCGCGCGATGCGCTCCTTGCCCACGCCGCTCTCGCCGGTGACGAGCACCGTGGAGTCCACCTTCGCCGCGCGCCGAGCCAGGTTGATGACCTTCTGCATGGCCTCCGAGCGCGCCACCATCCCCGCCGGGTCCTCCGTCACGCCCGCGCGCGCCAGCGACTGGCGCTTGGCGCGCAGCTTGCGCTCGGCCTGCTTCAGCGCGTCCGTCACCTGCGCGAGCACGCCCTCCATGCACTGCGTCTCGTAGAAGCGCAGCACCTCCTTGCACTCGGTGCTCCACTCCTCCGACGGGCGCCCGACGATGTGGCACGCCGCGTCGCCCATGCCCACGCACTTCACCTCCGTGCAGTAGATTTCGCGGCCGTTGACGTAGCTCATGTAGCCGGAGGCGAAGCCGGTGAGGCTCCAGCACACCGGGTGGTCCGCGCGGCCCAGGTGGAGCAGGTGCTGCTCGGCCTCGTACGAGTCGCGCCACTGCGCCTCCGCGAAGGGCTCCGGTCCCTCCTCCGGCTTGCGCTCCACCCGCTCCACGCGCACCTGGCCCTGCAGCGTGTGCAGCCGCCCGCCCGCCCGGCGCCACAGCGACTCGTCCTTCCACGGCACGGCCGTCTTCATCGCCTCCGCCGTCCGCCAGCCGTGCGCGTACCCCAGCCGCGTGAAGATGCCGCGCGCGGCCGTCACCCCCATCAACCCCACCAGCTCCTTGCGCAAAAGCCCCAGGGCCACCGGGTCCATCAACAGCACCCGCTGCCCCGCGAACTGGATGAGCCCGCCCCCCGGCTCGAACGACAACAGCTCGCCCAGGTCCAGCAGCTCGAATGGCCCCGCCACGGTGTACGACTCCCTTCCAGAGTGAGCTGTCTCTCTATCGTTTTGAGATGTTCCGCGCACGTGAAGTTGTCGACTTGGAGTCATTCCAGGGGGTTGGCGTGTCCGGTGTCCTGGTCTCCGTGTTGCAACGGGGCCGGTCCATCATGGGAGAGGGCTTGGACAGGCGCGAGGTGCTTCAAGCGGCGGCGGCCGGGGTGGCGGGCGTGCTGCGGGGCGGCTCGGGAGGCGGGCGGGCGGGCGCGCTGTTCGTGTCCCATGGCTCGCCCATGGTGGCGTTGGACGCGGACGCGTACCCCCAGGCGCTGCGGCGCTTCGGGGAGGGCGTGGGGGCGGTGAAGGCGCTGGTGGTGGTGTCCGCGCATTGGGAGACGGCGGGCGAGGCGCGCGTCACCGCGAGCGCCAGGCCGCCGCTCGTCTACGACTTCTACGGCTTCCCGGAGCCGCTCTACCGGCTGCGCTATCCGGCGGTGGGCGCGCCCGCGCTGGCCCAGGACGTGGTGGCGCGGCTGTCCGCCGCGGGCATCCGGGCGGCGGCGGACCCGGAGCGCGGGTTGGACCACGGCGCGTGGGTACCGCTGCTCCACATGTTTCCACAGGCACCGTTCCCAGTGGTGCAGGTGTCGATGCCGAGGGGCGCGAGCGCGGCGGACGTCGCCCGGATGGGGGAGGCGCTGCGGCCTCTTCGCGGCGAGGGGGTGCTGTTGATGGGCAGTGGTGGCATCGTCCACAACTTGCGCCGCGTGAATTTCCATCAGAAGGACGCGTCCCCGGAGCCGTGGGCCCAGGCCTTCGACACCTGGGTTGCCGGCAGGCTCGCGGCGCGCGACTTCGCGGGCTTGCAATCATGGTTGGATGCACCGAATGGGAGGCTCGCGCATCCAAGCGCCGAACATTTGTTACCGCTGTACTTCGTTCTCGGAGCAGCCCTCCCCGAGGATGGCCTCACGCAGGTATTCGAGGGCTTCCATCACGGAACCTTGTCGATGCGCAGCTTCGCGCTGCGCGCTTGAACCCGTAGTCCCAATCACAGGAGCACACACCCCATGAAGACCCCCCTGAAGAGCGCGGTTGCCCTGCTGGTCGCCCTGCCGTCCCTGGCGTTCGCCGCGAACTGGGAGATTGACACCGCGCACTCGTCCGCGGACTTTTCCGTGCGCCACCTGATGGTGTCGAACGTGAAGGGCTCGTTCGCCGGCGTGAAGGGCACCGTCAACGTCGACGAGAAGGACATCACCAAGTCCACCGTCGACGCGACCATCGACGCGGCGACCATCAACACCAACAACGCCCAGCGTGATGCCCACCTGAAGAACCCGGACTTCTTCGACGTGGCGAAGTACCCGACCATCACCTTCAAGTCGACGAAGGTGGAGTCCGCGGGCGAGGGCAAGCTGAAGGTCACCGGCAACCTGACCATGCACGGCGTCACCAAGCCGGTGGTGCTGGACGTGACGGGCCCGGCGAAGGAGAGCAAGGACCCCTGGGGCAACTTCCGCTCCGGCGTCGTGGCGACCACGAAGCTCAACCGCAAGGACTTCGGCCTGACCTACAACCAGGCGCTGGAGACGGGCGGCGTGGCGGTGGGCGAGGAGGTCAGCGTGGAGCTGAACCTGGAGCTGCAGCGCAAGGCGGCGGCGGCGCCCGCGGCGAAGAAGTAGTCGGCGCACCGAGGCGCGCTGAAACGACGAGGGGCTCCCACGGAGGTGGGAGCCCCTTTTTCGTGGGCCTTGGCCGAGCGAAGCGGCCGGTGAGGGCGCGCTCCGCTCGAGGGAGGCCTCAGCCTTCCGCCACGGCCTGCACGCTGGAGCGGTAGATGAAGATGCGGGCGGTGTTGGTGCGCTGGTCGGCGGGGATGACGAAGAAGCCTGGCGTCGAGCCCTTGAAGTCCTGGGAGAAGCCCGCGACCTGACGGCCGTCGTTGAAGGTGACGCGGATCTTCTGGCCTTCGGCCAGGGGCTGGCGCGCGCCCGCCGGCAGCATGAAGAAGATGGCCTTCACGCGCTTGCCGGGAATCTGCTCCGGGGCGAAGCCGCTCTGCTGCTCCAGGGAGATGACCTCGTCGAGCAGGTCCGCGTCACGGATGGTGCCGCGCTTCACCTGGCCTTCCACGGTGTGGATGATGACGCGGTGCTCACCCTCGATGAACGAGGTGATGGGCTCGGCGCCCACCGGGGCGGCCTGCGCGAAGAGGGGCTCGCGCGCGGGGGGCGCCAGGTCCGAGAGGGACTGGCGCGGCGTGGGGTTGAGCGTGGCGCTCTTCGCCGCCATGGCGGCGGGCGGCGGGGGAGGCGGCGCGAACGCGGCGGGCTCCGCGGCCTCCTCGACGAGTTCGATCTCCGCCAGCTCCTGCTCGGGCTCGAGCTCGACCTCTTCCTCGGCGGGGGCGGTGGGAGCCGCTCCGAAGGCGGAGGTGTCTCGCTCCGGCATGGCGAAGGCGTCACGGTTCGGCGCCTGGGGGGCTTCTTCCTCCCAGGTCACTTCCTCCGCCTGTGCGGCGATGAGGGGCGCGGACTCCTCGACCATCGGCTCGATGTCGATGGACGTGTCGCTCCACTCCGCCTGCGGCGCGGCGACGGCGACCTCCCCGGCCCAGGGCTGCTCCTGCGCGGGGGCGGGGGCGTTCCATTCGGCCTGGGGCGCCGCGGGCGCGGCGTTCCATTCGGCCTGGGGCGCCGCGGGCGCGGCGTTCCACTCGGGATTGGCCTCGGCCTCGGGCGTCACCCACTCGGGCTGGAGCTCCTGCTGGGGCGCGGGCTCCTCGGTGGCCCACTCGGGCTGGAGTTCGACGGGAGTGGCCTCGGGAGCCGGGGGCGTGGCCCACTCTTCCTGGACCGCATCGGCGGGCAGCTCCTCGACGGGGGCGTCCCAGCTGGCCTGGCTCGGCGTGGCGGCAGCCGTGTCGGCGGTGCTCCATTCCGGCTGCACTTCCTCGACGGGCGCGGACCATTCCGGCTGAGCGGGCTCGGGCGTCAACCCGCCCTGCGCGGACCATTCCGGTTGCACGGTGTCCGTGGTCTGCGCGGTGTCGCCCCATCCGGGCTGGGCGTTCGTGTTCTCGGGCGAGGCGCTCCACTCGGGCTGGGCGTTCGAGCTCTCGGGCGCAGCGCTCCACTCGGGCTGGAGGTCCGTAGCGGACGGTTCGCCGCCCCACTCCGGCTGGGCGGCCGCGGGCGAGGGGGGGGTGCCCCATTCGGGCTGCGCGCCCGTGGCTTCAGGGTCGCTGCTCCACTCGGGCTGAAGGTCGATGGTGGCGGACGGCTCGCTGCTCCACTCGGGTTGTGGGTTCGTGGCCTCGGGCGCAGCGTTCCATTCGGGCTGCGAGGTCGTGGCCTCGGGTGCGGCGCTCCACTCGGGCTGTGAGGTTGTGGCCTCGGGCGCAGCGTTCCATTCGGGCTGAGCGCTCGTGCTCTCGGGCGTCGCATTCCACTCGGGCTGAGAGGTCGTGGCCTCGGGAGCAGCGCTCCATTCGGGCTGAGCGTTCGTTGTGGCGTCGCTATTCCACTCGGGCTGAGCGGCGGGCGCAGCGTTCCACTCGGGCTGAGCGTCCGCCGTGGCGTCGTTGCTCCACTCGGGCTGAGCGTTCGCCGTGGCGTCGTTGCTCCACTCGGGCTGAGCGTTCGCCGTGGCGTCGTTGCTCCACTCGGGCTGAGCGTTCGCCGTGGCGTCGTTGCTCCACTCGGGCTGAGCGGTGGGCGCAGCGCTCCACTCGGGCTGCGAGTTCGTGGCCTCGGGCGCGGTGTTCCACTCCGGTTGTGCGGCAGTGGGCGCGGCGCTCCACTCGGGCTGAGCGTTCGTGCTCTCGGGCGAAGCGCTCCACTCGGGCTGCGAGTTCGTAGCTTCGGGAGCGGTGTTCCATTCGGATTGAGCGTTCGGGCTCTCGGGCGAAGCGCTCCACTCGGGCTGTGTGCCCGTGGTCTCAGGTGCGGCGCTCCACTCGGGTTGCGCGGCATCCGAAGACAGGTCGCCAGTGACGGTGCCCCACTCGGAAGGCGCTTCGGTCCCGGATTGCTCCGCGCTCCAGCCTGGCGTCGCGGCGGGGGCGAGCTCCGCGTCGGTTGCCCACTCCGCCTGCAGTTCGATGGGCGAAGCCTCTGGAGCTGGCTGCGTCGAAGTCTCCGCCCACTCCGTCGCGGGCGTCGCGTCGGACGAGACCCACTCGGGCTGGAGCTCGATGGAGGCCGCTTCGTTGCTGGAAGTCGAAGCCCAGTCCCCCGTGACGAAGTCGGCATTGCTCGCGAGGGGGACGGTGTCTCCGCCCTCGGTCGCGAGGCTCAGTCCCCGCTCGTTCGACGTCGCGAAGTGTCCGTACTCGAGGAACTCACCCGCTGCCGCGAGTGGCACCGCCTCGTCCGGGTTGCCATCGAGGCCCGTGGACTCGGGCGCGGATGCGCCCTGCTCGAAGCGCGACTGCGTGGGGGATGCGGCCTCGGTATCGACCTCGATGGTGTCCGCCTGGAGATCCGGTCCCACCTGAACGGGCCGCAACTCCAACGAGGGCACGGTCTCCTCGGAGAAGGGCGAGTTCGGGGCCGCCTCGGCTTCCATTCCAACGTCCGAGACCTCGAAGGTCGGCGTCTCGCCCATCGCGGCGGGCTCGGGGGTGGCTTCCTCGGTCGCCTCGGCCGCGTCCAGCTCGAGCGTGGGGACGGCTTCCTCCACCGCCGCGGACGTCATGTCCGAGGCGTCGAGGGCAATCTCCTCCGCGATGGCATCCTCCGGCTGGGCCGGGGCCTCGACGGCGACGTCCGACGCATCGAGGGCAATCTCCGCCGAGGCTACGTCCTCGACCACGGCGGGCGTGGAGTCCCAGCTGGTGGCCTCGGTCCCCGGCGCGTCGCTCGTGGATGCGGCCGTCGTACTGGAGGCACCCCAGTCGTCGGTGGATGCGCCTGCGTGGCTCACCGGATCGGCGGAAGCTGCTGCCCAATCGTTGGTGTCACCCCCGATGGCCTGCTGCTCCAACGCGCTTGCGTTGGCGACGGCCTCGTCGGAGGCGGAGAGGGAAATCTCGGTCTCGGGCGGGGCCGCATTGGCATCCCACGTGCCCGCGTTCGTATCGGCTGCGTCCGAGGCGTCGAGGGCAATCTCAGTCGAAGCCGGGCTGGATTCCCACTCTCCGACATTCGCACCGGACTCATCTGACGCAGAGAGCGCAATCTCGGTTGGAGCGGGGCTGGTCTCCCAACCACTGGCGTTGGCACCGGACTCGTCGGAAGCGGAGAGGGCAATCTCAGTCGGAGCCGGGCCGGACTCCCAACCACCGGCGTTGGCACCGGACTCATCGGAGGAGGAGAGGGCAATCTCGGTCGGAGCTGGGCTGGACTCCCATGCGCCAGCGTCCGCACCAGATTCGTCGGAGGAGGAGAGAGCAATCTCCGGCGCGGAGGCAGCCGCGTTGGCGCCCCACGCGCCGGCGTTGGCAGAGGACTCGTCGGAGGAGGAGAGAGCAATCTCCGTCTCGGACGCAGCCGCGCTGGCGTCCCACGCGCCGACGTTCGCATCGGCCGCGTCGCTAGCCGAAAGGGCGATCTCCGGAGTGGCGGACTCCGGCTCCCAACCCGTCACGTTGGCGTCAGGCCCGGTCACTCCCGCTTCGACGGCCGCGGCGGCATCCCAATTGCCCGCGTCGGTGGTCGTGTCCGAAGCCTCCGAAGCCGCGGGCTCGACGGCGGGCGAGAGGTCCGCGACCTGAGCGCCCGCTTCGTCGTCGGCGGAGAGGGCGATCTCCGTCGAGGTGGAGGCCTCCCAGGTCCCAGCAGGCGCGGAATCGGCCGGCGTGGCCGCCGCCCAATCTCCAGACGCCTCGGTGGACGCGGTCTCCCAGTTGCCCGTGTCACCCGACGCCACCGGGGCTTCCGGAGCCGCCTCCGTGACAGCCCAGGCGTCCGACGCCGCGCCGAGCTCACTCGAAGGCTGCGATGCATCCCACGAGGACTCGGAGGCCGTTTCCGGCTGCGACGCGCCCCACGTGTCCTGGGGCGCCTGGGGTTGAGCCTCCCAATCACCCGGGGCCGTCGCCTGCTCACCCGCGACCGACGCATCCCAGCCCTGCGCCGGGGCGCTCACGTCCGAGGCCTCGAGGGCGCTCTCCGCCGGCGCCGACGCGGCATCCCAGCTCCCAGCCTCCGCGCTGACCGGAACCTCGGCGGAGGGCTCGAAGGTCTCCGTGGCCGAGCCCGGGGCGCCCTCCGGAGACAACGCTCCCGCGTCCGCCGCGGCGAAGCCGAAGTCTGCTTCTTCCTCGGTGCGCGCTTCGACCTCGAGTCCGGCGGAGTCCCGCGCCGCGGCCGGCACCGGCTCGACGGACTCCATCGCCCCGACGTCGATGATGTCGCTCGTGTCGGCGAGCTCCTCGACCGCCGACTCCATCGGATCCACCGCCAGGGGGGCCGCCGCCCACGCCTCGTCCATGGGCGCGGGGGTGCGCTCCTCGGCGAGCACCGGCTCGGCCTCGGCGGTGGCCTCCACCAGCTCGATTTCGGAGGACGGGACCTCGAGCTCCGCCGACGACAGCTCGGGCTCCTCGAGGGCCTGGACCCCGGGTGCCGACTCGACCTCCAGCGACAGGTCGGCGAACGACATCTCGAGGGACGTCTCGGAGGGACCGGGCGCCGTCGTGGCCTCCGCGGCCGGCGCGTCCACGGCGACCTCGCTGAAGTCCTCCTCGACGGAATCCGGCGCGGATGCGACCGCGGGCTCCTGTCCGCGCAGGTCGTCGCCCAGGTCCGCGAACGAAGAAGACGGGTCCGCAGCGGAGACGTCCTCCTCGGCCACCTCGAGCACGTCCTCGGAGGGCTCGACGGGAGCCTCGGCGCGCAGGTCGGTTTCGCTGGCGACGGGGGCGGGCGTCGGGGTCGGCGCCATCCACGGCGCCGGCTCGCTCAGGGCCGGGATGTCGATGTCATCCGCGCTGAGCGCGAGGTTCTCCGGCTCCGGAGCGGGGGCATACGCCTCGCTCGCGGGATACGCGGGCGCCTCGGCTCCAGGGACCTGGGGAGCGCTCTCGCCCTGCCAGGCCTGGGCCGCGTTCGGGTCATACCCCTCCGGCTGCGCATAGCCCGCATAGGCCTGGTTCGGGTCGCCCTGCCACGCCTGCGCCGCGTTCGGGTCGTAGCCCTGCTGCGCGTTCGGGTCGTAGGGCTGATTCGGATCGTACCCCTGCTGCTGGGGCCAGCCCTGGGCGGGGTAGGCGTACCACTGGCCGTCGGCGCCGTAGTAGCCCTGGGGCTGCTGGGCGTAGTCGGCGGGGTAGGCGTACCACTGGCCGTCGGCGCCGTAGTAGCCCTGGGGCTGCTGGGCGTAGTCGGCGGGGTAGGCGTACCACTGGCCATCGGCGCCGTAGTAGCCCTGGGGCGCGGCCTCCTGCTGGGGCCAGGCGGCGGTGTCGGTCGCGACGGCGTCCTGGATGCCGAGGAGGCCACGCAACTCACCCCAGCGTGCCTCCTCGATGGGAGACAGGCTTCCCAGCTTCCGCTTCTCGTCGAGGAAGCGAAATTCTCTCATTGCAGCGCGCGTGTCCGACATCCGTCACCTTGCTGCGGCCGGTGGACTGCCCGGTTACCGTCGCAGCGCAAATGGGGGGGCCACGAGTGTAGGAGACTCCCGGGGAGGGGTAAACCAAATGGACCGAGCTTGCCCGGCAGCTACCTCGACTTGAGCGAGGCGACGACTTCGTCGTCGAGCTCCTCCATGGTCATCCCGTAGTGGGTCCTGAGCGCCTGGTCGACGCTTTTGCGGCTCTCCATCTTGTGCTCGTGGTTGCCCACGCAGATCTCCTTCATGAAGGTGAGGAGGCGGTGGATACCCTCCCGGCGGATCATCTCCCGGATGGCCACGGCGGACACGGCGTAGGCGATCTCCGGCTCGCTGGTCCGGGCGGGGGCCGTATCCACCATGAAGCGGAGGGGGAACAGGGCCTTCTGGGCCCCCAGGCTGAGCATCGCCTGCTTCAGGGAGGGATCGGGGCCGTCCCTACCCAGGTACACCCACTCCAGGTACTTGGCGATGCCCTCGTTCACCCACAGGGGGAGCGTGGCCATGTCCATGTCCTCGCCCCCGCACATGTCGGCGACGGTGGCATGGATGTACTCGTGGACGAGCGTCGCCTTCGTCTCCTTGGTCAGCTTGATGGCGTCGTTGATGCGGATGGCGCTGGAGGCATAGCGGCCGGCGACCACCCGGGCCAGGCGCTCGCCGAAGGCCTGGCCGAACTCCGCCATCGAATAGAGGACGACGAGGACCGGGGTCTCCCGGGCCTGACCCAGCTGGCCGCGCGTGAAGAAGTAGGCCTCGTCGAGGATTTCGACGACCTGGCCCTCGTAGTCGGCGCGCTGCTGGAAGTCGCGGTCGTTGTTGTAATACTTGATGACGAAGCGCCTGTTCGCGCGCACCCGCATGCCGGCGGCGTCGACGCGTGACTCGGAGCCCACGGTGGGCACCTTCACCATCCTCGCGGACCCGCGGCCTCCCGCCGTCAGCGACGCCACGGAGTCCTCCGCGTCCCCGGGGGGCGCGCGGATGCTGGAGATGGGCGGCGGCGCCTGGGCGGGCAGGCGGGTGGCGCCGGCCAGCTGCCGCTCGATGCGCGAGGCCTCCGTGCGGGCCGCCGACTCCTCCTGCTTCGACTGGCGGGCCTGCTGGAGCAGCTTCCGGGCCTCGGCGGCCTCCTTCGCGCGCGGAGGCACGCGCTCCAGGGCCGCCACGGCGCCCGCGGAGTCCTGCTCCTCCAGGAGCAGCTTGCCGAGCTCCAGGGGGAAGGAGCCGTCCTTGGGGAAGCGCTCCAGGCCCTTGCGCAGCGCCGCCTCGGCCGCCGCGCGCTGCTCGGTGCGCCGGGCGGCGTACGCCGAGCAGTGCAGGGCCGGCGCGGACTCGTCGAAGACGGTGGCGCGCTCGCCCAGCGCGGCCGCCATCACCGCGTCCTCGGCCAGCAGCGCCTGGCACCCCTGGGTCAGCGCGCTGGAGACGGCCGCGCGCTGCTCCTTGGGCACCGTGTTCGCGTCCCCGGCGGAGAACGCCAGGTACAGCTCGTCCCAGGCCTTCCTGCCCGAAAGCTCCTTGGCTTTCTGGGCGGGGGAGGGGGCCGCGGCGGCGAGCACGAGGGCGAGGACGAGGGGACTCATGACCGCCAGTATGGCCGACTCCCGGCGCCCCCGCGAAGGCCCCGCTACTTGCGCGCCACCTGCCAGCCGAGCTCGCGCAGGGCCTGCTCCAGCTCCTGGATGTGCGCGGGGCCCGTCGTCTCCAGCGTCACCTCCACCATGGCCTCGTCCAGCCCCGCCTGGGAGAAGGCGCGCTCGTGGTGCAGGTCCACCACGTTGGCGCGCATGTCCGCGATGCGCGAGGTGAGCCGCGCGAGCATGCCCGGCCGGTCCGGCAGCCGCACCTCCAACTGCACCAGGCGCCCGGCCTTCACGAGGCCGCGCTCGATGATGCGGCTGATGACGTTCATGTCGATGTTGCCGCCGCTGAGGATGATGGCGACGCGCTTGCCCTTCGTCTGCGGGACGCGCCCGTTGAGCAGCGCCGCCAGCCCCACCGCGCCCGCGCCCTCCACCACGCTCTTCTCCTGCTCCAGCAGCGTGAGGATGGCGGCGGCGATCTCCTCCTCGTCCACCGACACCACCGCGTCCACGTACCTGCGCACCATCTCGAACGTCCGCTCGCCCACGCGCTTGACGGCGATGCCGTCCGCGATGGTGGAGCCCGTGGCCGTCAGCTCCGTCAACACCCCCGCCTCCAGCGACGCCTTCATGCTGGCGATGGTCGCCGTCTGCACGCCCACCACCTGGATGCCGGGCTTGAGCTCCTTGAGCGCGCACGCCATGCCGGAGATGAGGCCGCCACCGCCAATGGGCACCAGCACCACGTCCAGGTCCGGGCACTGCTCCAACAGCTCGAGGGCGATGGTGCCCTGGCCGGCGATGACGTGCGGGTCGTTGAAGGGGTGGACGAACACGAGCCCCTCCGCGGCCTGGATGCGCAGCGCCTCCGCGTAGGCCTCGTCGAAGTTGGCCCCCTTGAGCACCACGCGCGCGCCGTAGTCATCCCGCGTGCGCGACACCTTGATGAGCGGGGTGCGCTCCGGCATGACGATGGTGGCCCGCACGCCCAGCCGGCGCGCGTGGTACGCCACGCCCTGCGCGTGGTTGCCGGCCGACGCGGCGATGACGCCCTTCTCGCGCTCCTCCGGCGTCAGCGACAGGAGCTTGTTGAGCGCGCCGCGCTCCTTGAAGGCGCCGGTGCGCTGGAGGTTCTCCAGCTTGAAGAAGACCGCCGCGCACTCCGTCCGCTCCGTGAAGTGGTCCGACTGCGGGCACGGCGTGGGGCGGATGGCGTCGCGCAAACGCTCCCGCGCGGCGAGGATGTCCTGGAGGGTGACCATGGGCGCGGCGTGTAGCGGAAGCGCGCGCCGGGCGGAAGGGACACGGCGCGTCGAGCGTCCAACCGCGCCGGGTTGGCGCGGCGCGGTACGCCCACCCGGCGGGACAGGGGCCGAGCGTGCCGGGATGCGTCAGATGCCGCGCAGCACGGTGGCCTTGCCCACCCGGCCAATGGCGAGGATGTAGGCCGCCGTCCGCATGGAGACCTTGCGCGAGCGGGCAATCTGCGCCACGCGCTCGTAGGCCTCCTTCATCGTCTTCTCCAGCTCCGCGTTGACGCGGTCCTCCTCCCACGACAGGTGCTGGAGGTTCTGCACCCACTCGAAGTAGCTCACCGTGACGCCGCCGGCGCTGGCGAGCACGTCCGGCACCACGAAGATGCCGCGCTTCTCGAAGATTTCGTCCGCCTCCGGCTGGATGGCGCCGTTGGCGCCCTCGATGATGAGCCGCGCGCGGACCTGGTTGGCGTTGTCCCGGGTGAGCACGTGGCCGAGCGCCGCGGGGATGAGCACCTCGCAGTCGGCCGCGAGCACGTCGTCGTTGTTGCACGCCGTGCCCCCGCCGAAGCCCGTCACCGTGCCGGTGCGCTTGACGTGCTCGAAGAGCGACGGGATGTCCAGGCCCTGCGGGTTGCGCACGCCGCCCAGCACGTCCGCCACCGCCACCACCACGGCGCCGTCCTCCCAGAGCAGCTGCGCGGTGTGGCTGCCCACGTTGCCGAAGCCCTGGATGGCGAAGCGCGCGCCCTTCACCGGCAGGCCCAGGTCGCGGAGGATTTCACGGCACACGTAGAGCAGGCCGCGCCCGGTGGCCGCCTCGCGGCCCTTGGAGCCGTACAGCTCCAGGGGCTTGCCCGTCACCACCGCCGGCGAGTGGCCGTGGTAGCGCGAGTACTGGTCCATGATCCACGCCATCACCTGGGGGTTGGTGTTGACGTCGGGGGCGGGGATGTCGCGTGTGGGGCCGATGACGTCCTGCACCTGGTCCACGAACTTGCGCGTCAGCCGCTCCAACTCCTTCAAGCTCAGCTGGGACGGGTCGCACGCGATGCCGCCCTTGGCGCCGCCGTAGGGCACGTTCACCACCGCCGTCTTCCACGTCATCAGCGACGCGAGCGACGCGGCCTCGTCCTGGTCCAGCCCGGGGTGGTAGCGCAGGCCGCCCTTCATGGGGCCGCGGCTGTTGTCGTGCTGGATGCGGTAGCCAAGGAAGGTGCGGATCTCCCCGGAGTCCATCTCGATGGAGACCTGCACCTTCACCTCGCGCAGCGGGGTGGAGAGCAGCGTCTCGATGGGGGTGCCCACGTCCATGATCCGCGCGGCCTTGCGGAAGAAGTAGTTGGTACCCTCGACGGCGCTCATGGTTCGCAGTGCTCCTGGTGGCGGTGGTGGCCCGGGAACAGGGCGCCCGCACCGCGCGCGAGACCTTAACAGAAGGGGTGGGATACCATAGGAAACAGCCATGTCCGCTGGCCCGCCCGACGCATCCACCCCGAGTGGACACCTGCACGGCCTGGCCCGGCGCATCCGCGCGCTGCGGGAGCGCCGGGGGCTGACCCAGGAGGACTTCGCCGCCCGCTGCGGCATCTCCGTCTCCTTCGCCTCCCTGCTGGAGCGCGGCGAGCGCAGCCCCAGCTACGAGACGCTCCTCCAGGTGGCCGCCGCGCTGGCGCTGCCCCTGTGGGAGCTGCTGCGGCTGGACGACGTGGATGACGCCGGCGTCCACCGGCTGGAGGACTTCGCCCGCGCGCGCAGGTTGTCGCGCCAGGACGTGGACCGCCTGCTGGAGGTGGCCCAGGTGATGTTCCCCACGGGCACGCCGCCCGGCGCGCAAGCGCCCGCTCCCGAACCCGCCCGCTGCGGCGAGCCGGACTGCCAACGTCCCGTGCTGGCCCGGGGCCTGTGCACGGCCCACTACCACCGCGCCCGCCGGCGCAGGGGGGCGCGGCCCGAGCACGGCTGAGTCCGGGAAGCGTCCGGGGCCGAGGCCCGTCGGACCGGCGGGCGAGGATGCCGCGCATGGCACCCCCTTCCCGCCAGGAAGCGGCCCCGGGACCGTGGACGGCCTCCCGGAGCGCGCCGCGTCGCCGGCTACTTCTTCCGGGCGCGCTCGACCTTGAGCGTCTTGTCGCCCTCGCCCCGCGGCTTGCCGTGGAGCGCCTCGAAGGCGGCGGCGTCCTCGTCGGCGACGAAGACGTAGGCGTACGTGGGGCGCAGGTCCATGCGCACCACCTTGCCCGCCGGAGCGCCCACGGCCTCCAGCGCGCTGGTGACGCCCGCCTCGTCCAGGCCGTCCTGCCGGCCCAGGCCGACCCACAGGCGCGTCTGGCCCGGCAGGTCCGGCGCGGCCTCGGGACGGGGACGGCGCTCCTCGCGGGCGCCGCGCGGCCGGTGCCGCTCCACCTTCAGCGCCTTCTCGCCGTGCGGCTTGCCGTTGAGGGCCTCGAAGGCCGGCGCGTCCGCCTCGGCCACGTAGGCGTAGCCGTAGGTGGGGCGCAGCACCGTCTTGAGCACCTTGCCCGCCGGAGCGCCCGCGGCCTCCAGCGCGGCGGGGAACTTCACCTCGTCCACGCCGTCATCGGTGCCCAGGTTGGTCCACAGCTTCACCTCGCCCGGGCCCGCGTCGGGGGACGGCGGCGGACGGGCGCCCGGCTCGCGCTCGGAGCGCGGCTTGCTCTTCTCCACGCGCAGCGTCTTGGTGCCGTGCTGCTTGCCGTTGAGCGTCTCGAAGGCCGCGGCGTCCTCCTCCGCGACGAAGACGTACGCGAACGTGGGGCGCAGCTCCGCGCGCACCACCTTGGCCTGCGGGGCGCCCGCCTCCTCCAGCGCCGTGGCGATGCTGCCCGGCCCCAGGCCATCCGCGGTCCCCAGGTTGACCCACAGCTTCGCCTCGCCGGGGCCGGCCTCCAGCGCCGCGCCACCGCCGCGTCCACCGTCGCGCTCGCGGCGGGCCTCGTCGCGGCGCGGACGGCGCTCGCGCTCCGGGTGCTCGGCGCGGGCGGGGCGCTCGCGCTCGCGGCGGTCCTCGCGCTCGCGGCGCTCGCCCCGCTCGCGCTTCTCCTCGCGCTCGCGGCGGCCGCGGCCCTCGCTCTTGCGCTCGGGGGCGGCGGGCTCGCGGCGCTCGGCCTCCTGGGCCGCCTGCGCCTTCTCCATGCGCAGGTGGCTGAAGAAGTACTTCAGCAGGAAGGCGACCAGGTCATCCGCGTTGGGCCGCGTCTTGAGCTGCGCGGCCAGGGGCAGGAAGCCCTCGAACACGGACGCGCCGGCGGCCTCCTGGATCTCCCGCACGTGGCGCTCGGTCCACAGCTTCATCGCCTCCTCGGGCGCCGGCATCTCGCGCTTCTCGAACTTGATGCCGTACTTCTTCTCCAGCGCGGTGTACGTCGCCAGCTCGCGCCCGGAGAAGAGGTTGATGGCCGTGCCCTTGTTGCCGATGCGGCCGGTGCGGCCCACGCGGTGCAGGTACACCGCCGGGTCCTCCGGCAGCGAGTAGTTGATGACGTACTCCAGGCCGGAGATGTCGATGCCGCGCGCCGCGATGTCCGTGGCCACCATGAAGGCCACCTCGCCGCGCTTCACCTTGCCCATCACCCGCTCGCGCTCCTTCTGCGGCAGGTCTCCGTTGAGCAGCTCCGCGTCGAAGCCGTTGCGGTTGAGCACCGCCGTCACCAGCGCCGTGTCGTCGCGCGTGTTGCAGAAGATGATGGCGTTCTGGGGCTCTTCCTTCTCCAGCACGTAGATGAGGTTGCGCGGCTTGGGGAAGGCGTCCGACACGTCGTAGCGGATGTGGTGGATGTGCTCCACCGTGAAGACGTCGCCGGACAACAGCAGCGTCTCCGCGTTCGTCGTGTAGCGGGCGATGAGGTTCTGGATGTCCGTGGGGACGGTGGCGCTGAACAGCAGCACCTGGCGCGACTTGGGGAGGCGGTCGAGGATGCGGGTGACCTCCTCGTAGAAGCCCTGGTTGAGCATCTCGTCGGCTTCGTCGAGCACCGCGTGGTCGCACCCGTCCAGCTTCAGGTTGCCGCGGTTGATGTGGTCGAACACGCGGCCGGGCGTGCCGACGATGATGGGCGTGCCCTCCTCGAGCGCGTCCTCCTGCTGCTTCATGGAGGCGCCGCCGTAGATGGCCGCCACCTTCACGCCCTTGTACTTGGCGAGCGTCGTCAGCTCGTCCGCCACCTGGAGCGCCAGCTCACGGGTGGGGCACAGGATGAGGGCGCGCACGCGCTTCTCGTCCGCGGGAATCTTCTCCAGCAGGGGCAGGCCGAAGGCGGCCGTCTTGCCCGTGCCCGTCTTGCTGCGAACGATGAGGTCCTTTCCCTCCATGGCGGGCCGGAAGGCGCGGGCCTGGACGGGGGTGGGGTGGCTGTAGCCGCGCTCCGCCAGCGCGCGGCGGATGGGCTCGGACAGGTTCATGTCGTCGAAGCCGATGTCCGCGATGTATTCGGCCGGACGGGTCGGGGCTTCGTCAGGCGCCGGGCTGCCCGGCGCGGTGGGCTCTTGGATGTCGCTCATCAAGCAGGGGCATAGCCCCTGCATTACCCTCTGGCAACAATCGCGGCACTTTGGAGTATGGAGCGCCCATGGCGAGTGGGAGGAAAAGAACCAAAGGGACGGCGTCCCGTCCCCGAGCGAAGCAGGCGGGCCGCACCGACGCGCAGTCCGAGGCCGTCGACGCCACGGCGGAGGAGCCGGGCGCCGAGCCCGCCCTGGACCCGGATTCCGTGGAGCCGGACGAGGCCGAGCTGGCGGAGGCGGAGCCGGAGGGTGACCTGGCCGCCCCCCTGCCTCCCCGGGCCCTCGCCCGGGTGGAGGAGGCGGGGCTCACCACCCGGGACCCCCTCCAGGCCTACATGGCCGAGGTGCAGCGCCACCCCCTCCTGACCCGCGAGGAGGAGCTGGAGCTGTCGCGCCACTACCGCGACACCGGGGACGTGCGCACCGCGTACCGGCTGGTGGCGTCCAACCTGAGACTCGTGGTGAAGCTGGCCCACGAGTACCACCGCAACCCCCTGTCCCTGCTGGACCTCATCCAGGAGGGCAACATCGGGCTCATGCAGGCGGTGAAGAAGTACGACCCGGAGCGGGGCGTGAAGCTGAGCAGCTACGCGGCCTGGTGGATTCGGGCGTACATCCTCCGCTACATCATGGACAACTGGAAGATGGTGAAGCTGGGGACGACGGAGGCCCAGCGAAAGCTCTTCTTCAAGCTGCGCCAGGAGCAGGAGAAGCTCGTCGCCCAGGGCTTCGAGCCCAACCCCAAGCTGCTGGCGGAGCGGCTCAACGTCACCGAGCAGGACGTGGTGGAGATGGACCAGCGGCTGGGGCACGACGAGGTGTCCATCGACGCGCCGCTGGGCGGAGACGACGACTCCCGGGCCACCCGCGCGGACCGCTACCTGCCGTCCGGCGCGGTGCCCGCCGACGAGCGGCTGGGCGCCGAGCAGCTCAAGGCCCTGTTCCGCGAGAAGCTGGCGGAGTTCTCCCGGTCGCTGGAGGGCAAGGAGCGCTTCATCTTCGAGAAGCGCCTGGTCTCCGACGAGCCGCTGACGTTGCAGGACATCGGCGACAAGTACGGCGTCAGCCGGGAGCGGGCGCGGCAAATCGAGGCGGCGCTCATCAACCGGATGCGCGAGTTCATGCGCGAACACATCCCGGACTTCGACCTGGTGGCCACCCCCAAGGGGTGAGGCCCCTTTCCGGCCGCCTCGCCCGGGGCGGTATCATGGGCCTCCGAAGTCCGCTCGGGGGTCCCCATGACTGGCTGCGTCCGCGTCGCTGGCGTCTGTTGGGCCGTCTCCACGTGGCTGGCCCTGGCGGGCTGCTCGGGCACGCTGCGCCACAACCACCAGCGCGACCAGGCCGCCACCCACGTCTACCGCCAGCCCCTGTCCGTCATCTGGTCCCAGGTGAAGGCGGTGCTGCGGGAGCAGGGCTACTCCTGGAAGGAGGCCCCGGGCACCTTCGTGCTGGAGACGGAGTGGCGCGACGCCGGGGGTGGCACGCTGGGCGCCGCCGCCGCGTCGCGCTACCTCGTGGAGGCCGTCTCCGTGGCCCCGGGCGGCGTCGTCCTGCGGGTGATGCGCGGAGACCGCGTCACCCAGGCCACCGGCGTGGGCTACGTGCAGGGCACGCTGGGCGACCCCAGCACGGTGAGGGGGCGGGAGGAGCGCTCCGTGGCGGTGAGCAACGCCAACGCCTCCGGCGCGCTGCCCACCCGGCAGTCCTACGCGCGGGACCTGGAGCTGGAGCTGCTGCTGCTCCAGCGCATCGACCCGGAGTCCGCGGCGCGCCTGGAGGCGGAGGCGCGCGCCGCCCACCCGTGAGCTACGGCTTGTCGAGCGGGCGGGAGATGACGCAGGCGTTGATGCCACCCACGCCCATGGACAGCTTGCCGGCGCAGCCGGTGGGCGTGGCCACCGCCTCGTCGAAGACGTAGCGGCCGTGCACCTGGGAGATCTGCCGGTTGAGCTCCGAGCGCTTCAGCGGCGTGGGGAAGATGCTGCCGCGCTGGTAGCCCAGGTACTGCGCCGTCAGCTCCCAGCCGCCGCCCGCCGCCATGCCGTGGCCGAACGTCCCCTTGCGCGCGGTGATGAGCACCGACTCCGGCAGCACGTCCCGCAGGTTCTGCACCTCCAGGTAGTCGCCCGGGGTGGCGGTGGCGTGCAGGTCCCAGCTCCCCAGGTCCGCGGGCGTGCACTGCGCGGCCGCCAGCGCCTCGCGGATGGCCAGGGTCGGGCCCTCCTTGGACGGGGTGATGATGTGGTCGGCGTCCGCGGTGACGCCCACGGCGACCGGCTCCATGCCCAGCGGCTTGAAGCCCTTGGCCGTGAAGTACTCCCAGTCACCCAGCACCCAGACCACGGCGCCGCCGGCGATGTGCGTGCCCCTCAGCGCGGTGAGCGGCTTGGAGATGGCGGCGTCCGCGGAGATGACGCGGGCGTTGTAGAAGCCGCCCACCACCAGCGGGTTGGGCGCCGCGTCCGTCATGCCCATCACCACCGCCTTGGCCTCGCCCAGTTGGAGGGCGTTCATCGCCAGCTTCAGGCCGTAGCCGAAGGACGAGCACGCCGCCACGGGGGCGAACGTCATGCCGGTGATGTGGCCCAGCATCGAAATCTGCGAGGCGGGCGTGTTGTGGATGTTCCACAGCACGTTGGAGGAGACGGCGTTCCACGGCGGCTCCGGCGCGTTCCACTTCTTCTGCAGCCGGGCGTTGCGCGTGCGCTTCTCCTTGATGACGGCCAGCTTGGCGGACTCCACGTCCGCGCCGTCCGGCACGCCGATGGCCTCGATGTCCCGCAGCTCCGCCAGGTACTCGCGCAGCTCCGTGGAGCGGCCCGTCCAGTAGCGCCACCAGGCCTCCTCGGCCTCGTCGCGCGCCAGCTCGTCCACCGTCGACGGCTCCGGCGGCAGCCCCGGCAGCGGCTCGCGCGTCTCCAGCCACTGCCGCAGGCTGGCGTTGCGCTCCGGCGCGGACCAGAAGCGGTCCCACCGGCGCTGGGCGCGGTGCAGGTCCAGGGAGATGGCCTGGATGGTGGGCAGGTCGCCCAGGCCCGTGCCCACGTAGACATGGGCCCGGGGGCCGAGCGCCTGCAGCTCCTGCTCGATGCCCGGGTTCTGCCCCAGCGCCTGGATGAACGCGCCGATGGCGAACTGCGTCGGCTGCCCCATCTTCCGCTCCAGCATGGAGAAGCGGTTGGCGGGGAAGCGCGCGTCGATCCACGGCTTGTACTCGGCCAGGTCGAACTCCGGCATGCCGACCAGGAAGTTGTCCGGCCCGAAGCCATTGAAGGGAGACAGCCAGCTCTCCGAGGACGAGAGGTTCCTCTCGAACGCCTCGATGTTCCTGGACCGGGGGGCGACGACGCCCCAGCCGAAGATGCCTACTCTGCGCACGGTGTGACTTTCCTTGACCGCTAGGGAGCCAGCGGCTCGATCTTCAAATTGTCGAAGTGGACCCGGGTCTTCCAGCCCGAGAAGCCGAAGAACTGATTGCGCGCTCCCTCCAGCGGGACGGGGTCCTTGAGGGTGAGGAAGGGCTGCCCGTCCAGCTCCCACGCGAGGGTGTCTCCCCGCCGGGTCAGCTTGAAGTGGTGGCGCTTGCCCGGCACCACCGCGGCGCCGTCGCGCACGGAGCGGTCCGGGGTGTGCTCGTTCTGCCGGGCGATGACGGACTGGCTGTTTCGCCAGCCGCCGAAGATGAAGACGTAGCCGGTGGCGGTGTACTGCAGCCGCAGGTCGCCGCTGTAGAACGACCGGCCGTCACCCCAGGCCTCGACCTTGATGTCGCCCTCGGGGCTGTCCGTCCACGCGTCGAATTCGATGGTGGCGTCGCGCGGCAGGGGCTTCTTCAGCCACACGGGGCGGTTGTGGAGCAGCTCCACCACGAGCGCCCCGTCCACCAGCTTCACCGCGTCCGGGTTGGTGACGTTCCACGCGTCGCCCAGCGTGTCCCGGTTGAAGTCGTCCGCGAACGGACCCGGCGGAGGCGTGGGCGCGGCGGGACGCGCGGCCCGGGCCGGCAGGCGCTCGGGCGTGTCCACGCGCAGGTTGTCGAAGAAGATCTGCGATTCGAAGCCGGACAGGCCCAGCCGGTCGTGGCCGGCGCCCTTCAGGGGACGGGGATCATCCAGCTCCAGGAACGGCTCCCCGTCGATGGACCAGCGCAGCAACGTTCCCCGGCGCTCGATGCGCCAGTGGTACGTGCGGCCCGGCTGCACCGGCGTGTTGCGCGCCTCCACGCGCACCCGGGTGTCGTCGGCGAAGACGCCCGCCAGGCTCCCGTCGCCGCCGGACTCGGCCTTGCGCGCCGCGCGGCGCTTGAGCACGTCCAGCGAGGGGGCGTTGATGTCCAGCCGCGCCAGCACGGAGGTGGAGTTGTTCCACCCACCCTGCACCAGCGTGTAGCCGGAGGCCGGGTCCACGCCGTTGCCGAACACCTCCACCCGGATGTCGCCCTCGGGCATCTCCGAGCGCACGTCGAACTCGATGGCGACGTCGTCCGGCAGCGGGGCCTGGAGCCACAGCGGGTTGTTCTTCACGCCGGGCGCGAGCAGCTCGCCCCGCATCACCCGCCAGTAGCCGCCCACGGAGAAGAAGTCGCGGCCCACCACGGACGCGTCGTCGAAATCCTGGGAGTACGGGACCTTCGCCGTCACCTCCCGGTCCCCCCGCAGCAGCACGTAGTGGATGAGCGGGAACTGGATGAAGAGGATGACGCCGACCAGCACGGCCCAGCCCCGACGCGTCAACCCCTGGGGCTTCTGCCATGCCTGGGGAGGGACGGGCTCCTGCCCGGGCGAGGGCTCGGGAGGGGACTCCGGCTGCTTTTCCTTCTCCTTGCGCCTGGCCTGGCCCATTGCTCCTTCGGGGGTTTTTCCGGGGGGAAAGGGGGCGGAATGTACGCGCCACGCCGGTGGAGGTAAAGCACGGCCAGCGCCCCCCAGGGGGTTGGCTACTTGACCCCCCAACGTTTCTCGAGCGCCTGCTGTTCCGCCTGGCGCAGCTTCTGGCGCTCCTTCTCCGCGCGCTGCTTGTCGGCCTCCTCGGGAGAGGGGCGCATGGCGAGCTGGTACACGGCGCCGGCCACGGCGAACAGGCCCGCGGCGACGATGACGCCCCAGGGACGGCTCGCCACCGCGGCCACCAGCCCGCCGAACTGGTGCAGGGCCGCCAGCGCGCCAATCACCAGCACCCACCCGCCCACCGCGGACGCCACCAGCGCGCTGAACACGCGGTGCAGCAGCGCGCCCACCAGCCCGCCGATGATGAAGCCCGGCGCGAAGCCCAGCAGGAAGTCCTGCGGCCCGGCGATCTGCCCCGCCACCAGGCCCAGGGGGATGCCCAGGCCGATGAAGGTGATGGCCGGGGGGAACAGGAACCCCAGCACCAGCAGCACGGCGGCCACGATGGACGGCAGGCGCGGGTCCAGCTCCGGCATGCCCAGCTTCGCCGTGACGGCGCCCGTCCACAGCAGGCCCAGCACCGCGCCGATGGGGCCGGCGAGCACCCGGAACATCCGCGGCCCGCCACCCACCAGCAGCAGCGTCAGCCCGAGCACGCACGCGACGATGCCCGCCCACATGGGCAGCAGGCGGTAGATGCCGACCCAGCCCGAGGGGTTGAACTCCTGATACGCCTTGAGGGCCTGGAGGAGGCCTTCCATGGACTCCATCTCCTTGCGACGGGGACGCGCGCCACCGAAGGGCGAGTCTACGCGTACCGGGTGAGGGCCAACAGCAGCAGCAGGACGAAGATGACGGCCCCCAGGAGGGCGAAGGCGTACAGCCCGCGAGGCGTGGCGGTTCGGCGCAGCAGCTCCTCGGCCTCGGCCCTGTCGTCGGGGGAGGGATTGCTCGCCAGCAGACGTCCGGCGTCGCGTCGCGCGCCGGCGACGTCACCCGTCTCCTTCCGAGCCCAGGCCGCCCGGACCTCCGGGGAGCCGGGGGGCGGGGGCGTCTGTCCGCCTTTTGCCATGGGGGCGCTCTATACCGGGGAATGCGAGGACCCGTCGACGGTATATAGATGCGGCCTATGTCCGCGCGGCGCCTGACCCGTCGAAACCTCCTGCTCGGCTCCGCCGCGCTCGTCCCCCTCTTCGCGGCGGGGCGCGCGCACGCCTTCGGCGACAAGAGCCGCTTCATCCCCGCCGTGGCGAAGCACGGGGGGCGCTGGGACGCGCGGCTGTCGGGCCTGCGGCGCATCGCCTGGGAGCTGCAGCGGCGCACCTCCGTGGAGGTCGTCCCGGACGCGCGCCCCTTCCCGCTGACCAGCCCGGACCTCTTCGAATACCCGTTCCTCTACTTCGGCGGCGAGGGGGGCTTCCCCCCGCTGAGCGACGCGGAGGTGACCCACCTGCGCCGCTACCTGACGTACGGCGGCTTCATGCTGGCGGACGCCAACGACGGCAGCGACGGCGACGGCTTCGACGCCAGCTTCCGCCGGGAGATGGCGCGCGTGCTGCCGCAGAGCCCGCTGGCGGAGGTCCCCTCCAACCACGTGGTGTTCAAGTCCTTCTTCCTGCTGGACGCGGCCCCCGGGCGGCTGCTCAACAAGCCGCAGATGCTGGCGGCCCACCTGGGCAAGCGCGCGGCGGTGCTGTACTCGCAGAACGACGTGGCGGGGGCGTGGAGCCGCAACGAGACGGGGGATTACGAGTTCGACGTCAGCCCCGGCGGCGAGCCCCAGCGCGAGCTGGCCGTGCGCCTGGGCATCAACGTCTGCATGTACGCCCTCTGCCTGGACTACAAGGACGACGCCGTCCACCTGCCGCTCATCCTCAACAAGCGGCGCTGAAGAGCCTGGATGAACTCCCCCACCTTCAACGCCTGGAAGCTCGTCAGCCTCTCTCCGCTGCCCACGTGGGCGCTCGTCGCGCTCGCGCTGGGGCTGGTGCTGGGCGTGGTCCTGGCGGCCTGGGGCGTGCGCCGCGAGCCCTCGCGCGCCCGGCGCGTCCTCTTGTGGACCCTGCGGCTGGCCGCGGGCGTGGCCGCGCTCTTCTTCCTGCTGGAGCCGGGCATCCGCCACCTGCAGGTGGCGCGGATGAAGAACCGCGTGGCGGTGCTGGTGGACCGCTCGGCGTCCATGGACTTCCCGTCCGAACCCAACGGCCCCACGCGCAGCGCGCAGGTGGCCGCCTTCCTGGAGAAGGCCGGGCCGGCGCTGGCCGGGCTCCAGGACCGCTTCACGGTGGAGCTGTACGGCTTCGACCCGGAGCTGGCCCCGGTGACGGCCGCGTCGCTCGCCAAGGACCCGCCGCGCGCGGGCGCCACGGACCTGCTGGCGGCGCTGCGCTCGTCGGCGGGGGCGGGGCAGGGGTCGCGCAAGCTGTCCGGCGTGCTGCTGTTCAGCGACGGCGCGGACAACACGGAGCTGAAGGCGGGCGTGGTGGGGCGCGCCCGCGCGGCGCTGGCGGACCTGGGCGTGCCCGTCTCCACCTTCACCGTGGGGCAGGAGGCCCTGAAGGACCTGGCCATCGAGGGGTTGAAGGTCGACGACTTCGCCTTCGTGCGCAACTCGCTCACCGTGGAGGCGGAGGTGCACGGCCGCGGCTTCCGGGGGCAGGAGGTCCCCGTCGTGCTCGGGCAGGAGGGCAAGACGGTGGCGAGCAAGACGGTGCGCTTCGAGACGAACGACGACGTGAAGCAGGTGTCCTTCACCTTCACGCCGGACCAGACCGGGCGCTTCGTCTACACCGTGTCGGTGCCCACCTTCCCGGACGAGGCGGTGGCGGACAACAACAGCCGCTCCTTCACGCTGAAGGTCATCCGCGACCGCGTGCGCGTGCTGCTGGTGGTGGGCCGGCCCTCGTGGGACGAGCGCTACCTGCGCGGCCTGCTGCGGCAGGACGCCAACGTGGACCTCATCTCGTTCTACATCCTGCGCACGCTGTCGGACGACCCGGGCGTGTCCAGCGAGCGCGAGCTGTCGCTCATCCCGTTCCCCATGGAGGAGATCTTCGACACGAAGCTGGACACCTTCGACGTCGTCATCTTCCAGAACTTCGGGCACGCGGACCCGTCGCTGTCCATCGCCGAGTACGAGCGCAACCTGGAGCGCTACATCCACAACGGCGGCGCCTTCGTGATGATTGGCGGCGACAGCGTGCTGGGCGAGGGCCGCGCGACGATGCCCACGCTGATGGAGGCCCTGCCCGTGGCCGCCGCGGGGCCCGCCAACCCGGAGCCCTTCACCGCGCGCCTGACGCCGGAGGGGCTGCGCCACCCGGTGACGGCCATCGGCACCGGCGCCTCGAGCACGGAGGCCGCGTGGGCGGAGCTGCCGCCCATCCCCGGCCTCAACCTCACGCAGGCGCGCCCGGGCGCCACGGTGCTCCTGGAGCACCCGCACGTGACGGCCAACGGGAAGAACGCGCCGCTCGTCGCGGTGTGGGACTACGGCCGGGGGCGCGCGCTCGTCATGGCGACGGACGCGTCCTGGTACTGGGCCTTCGCCGCGCACCGGGACGGCTCGCCCAACCGCGCCTATGACCGCTTCTGGGGCAACGCGCTGCGGTGGCTGGTGAGGGACCCGGACCTGACGACGCTGAAGGTGACGGCGGACCCGCCGTCCGTGGAGCCGGGGCGTCCGGTGGGCGTGGTGGTGCAGGCGCGCAGCGCGGACTACCAGCCGGCGCAGGACGCCCAGGTGCGCGTGGAGTTGTTCTCCGTGGCCACGCAGAAGCCGGTGGCGGTGCAGACGGGCGCCACGGGCGTGGATGGCGTGGTGCGGCTGGAGTTCGCGCCGCCGGAGCCGGGGCCCTACAAGCTGCTGGCCACCGCGAAGAAGGGCGAGACGGACCTGGGGCGGGGCGAGGACGCGGTCGCGGTGCGCGCGGTGGGGCCGGAGCTGTCGGACGCGTCCGTGCGGCCGGAGCTGATGGAGCAGATCGCCAAGGTGACCGGGGGCAAGTCGTACAAGCTGCCGCAGGACGGCTTGCCGGACGTGCCGCTGCTCGACCCGCCGGTGGTGGAGGTGGGGCGCGCGAAGGACCAGCCGCTGTGGGACCGCTGGTACTACCTGGTGGCGCTCGTCGCGCTGCTGGGCGCGGAGTGGTTCGCGCGGCGCCGCTTCGGCTACGTCTGACGCGGTGTGGTGGCGCTGCGCGCAATCGCGGGCGCTGTAGCGGGGGCGGAGGGTGCGCTAGACAGGGTGAAACGCCCCTGCCCGGAGTGCCTCGCGTGCGCCACGTCCTCGCGCTGCTCATCGTCCTGCTCCCGCTGTCCCCGACGCTCGCGCAGTCGTTGCCGCCCGACCTGGACGCGACGATGGAGCGGACGCTGAAGACGTTCGACGTGCCGGGTGTCGCCCTGGCGGTGGTGAAGGACGGCAAGGTCGTCCTGGCCAAGGGGTACGGCGTGCGCAAGCTGGGGGGCACGGCGCCGGTGACGGCGGACACGGTGTTCGCCATCGCCTCCAACAGCAAGGCCTTCACGGCGGCCGCCATCGCGATGCTCGTCGACGAGGGCAAACTCCAGTGGGACGACCGCGTGGTGGACCACCTGCCGTCGTTCCAGATGTACGACCCGTACGTCTCGCGCGAGATGACGATTCGCGACCTGTTCGTCCACCGCAGCGGGCTGGGGCTGGGCGCGGGGGACCTCTTGTACTTCCCGCAGTCGACCTTCACGGAGGACGAAATCGTCGCGAAGCTGCGCCACATCGCGCCCGCGACGAGCTTCCGCGGCCGCTACGCCTACGACAACATCCTGTACCTGGTGGCGGGCAAGGTCATCGAGAAGGTGAGCGGCCGGCACTGGCGCGACTTCGTGCGCGAGCGCATCTTCCTGCCGCTGGGCATGAAGGACAGCAGCACGCTGTCCAAGGCGCTGCGCGTGAGCGCGAACGTGGCGACGCCGCACGCGAAGGCGGACGGCGTGCTCAAGGCCATCTCCCCCATGGGCTTCGACAACAACGCGCCCGCGGCGGCCATCAACTCCAGCGTCAACGACCTGGCGAAGTGGATGCTGACCCAACTGGGCCGGGGCGTGATTCCAGCGACGGATGGCAAGAAGCGCCTGTTCAGCGAGGCGCAGTCGAAGGAGATGTGGGCGGCTCAGACGGTGATTGCGATCCCCGAACCGTCGAAGGCGCTGGCGGGGCTGCGCGCGAACTTCGCGGCCTACGCGCTCGGCTGGTCGCTGCGGGACTACCGGGGCTACAAGCTGGTGGGGCACAGCGGGGCGCTGCCGGGTTACTACTCGCGGGTGATGCTGGTGCCCGAGCTGAACCTGGGCATCGCGGTGCTGACGAACCAGGAGGAGCGCAGCGGCTTCGAGGCGCCCTTGTGGACGGTGGTCGACGCGTACCTGGGCGCGCCCGCGACGGACTGGGTGGCCGCGTTCAAGGCGGATGACGACGCGAAGCGGGCGAAGGCGGAGGGGCAGGTCGCGGGGCTCCAGGGCGGTCGCAACACGCAGTCCAGGCCGTCGCTGCCGCTCGACGCGTACGCCGGGAAGTTCCGCGACGCGTGGTACGGCGACGTGACGCTGACGCGTGAGGGCGAGAAGCTGGTGATGCGCTTCAGCCGCACCCCGGGCCTCGTGGGCGACCTGGAGCACTGGCAATACGACACCTTCGTCGCGCGCTGGAGGGACCGTTCGCTCAACGCGGACGCGTTCGTGTCCTTCACGCTCGAGCCGGATGGCGCGCTGGGGGAGATGCGGATGAAGGCCGTGTCGCCGCTGACGGACTTCAGCTTCGACTTCCACGACCTGCGCTTCACGCCCGTGAAGGAGCCGGCGGGCGCCGCCGTCGCGCGTCCGGTGCACTGAAGGACGGGGAGGCGCCAGGAACTCCCCGCCTGGCCGTGAGGCGTGGGCGGGGAGTCACGAACGGACGGGCTACTGCTTCTCCACCACGCCGCAGGCGATGCGGCCACCGGCGTCGCCGGTCGGGTCGGAGTAGTAGTCATCCTCCTTGGCGTGGACGACCACCGCGGAGCCGTCCTTGTCGAACAGCGACTTCACGGTGAGGCCGCCGGTGGCGAAGGTGTCGAACTTCACCTTGCCCTCCGGGTCCACGTAGAGGTTGGGCAGGTCGCCGTGGTGCTTGCCCTTGGAGGCCATGATGCCGTGGGCCTTCTTCGTCGGGTTGAAGTGGCCGCCCGCCGTCTTGAAGTCCGGCGCCTCGCACTTGCCCACCTCGTGGATGTGGATGGCGTGCTCGCCCGGCGTCAGGCCGCTCAAGGTGCCCTTGATGATGACCCCCTGGGCCGTCTGCTCGAGGGTGATTTCACCCACGTCCTTGCCCTGGGCGTCCCGCATCACCGCCTTGGCCGTCTCGCCCTTCTTGGGCGCCGGCTGCTTCGGCGTCACCGCGGTGGCGGGGGGCTGCTCCGCCGGCGCGGGGGACGCCGCCTGGGGCGCCTGGGCCAGCGCGGTGGCGGTGGTGGTGAGGACGGCGGCGGTCAGCAGCGCTCGAATCTTCATGAGGGTGTCCTTCCTCCTGAGGGGATGTGTGCTCAGCGACGGGAGGACACTAGCGGTTGTTCAAGCGGCCCGGTGGGAAACCCCACGGGCCGCCCGACGCCGGATGTTCACTGCTGAGACTCTGGCGTCACCAGGGGGACCGGCACCACGCGTGAAGCGCCGAACGCGGGCGCCCAGTGCCGTTGCACGTCGGCGCTGTTGAGGAACCGCACGATGGCCTGGAACGCGGCCCGCGGGCCTCCCAGCGTCTCCGCCCACTCCAGCCCGCGCGGCGACAGGTTGGGCACCAGCGGGCCCAGTTCGTCCGCGGACTCCACCGAGCGTGTGACCCGCAGCCCCTCGTCCCGCAGCCGCTGGGGCACGTACAACGGCGCGAAGCGCGCGTGCCGGTGGTCGTGGACGCAGCCCTCCTCCTCCAGCAGCGCCGCGGACAGGGGCAGCTCCCGCACGTTGAAGAGCAGCTTCACCGCGCCGACGTGCGGGTCGTACGGCCCCCGCAGCCGGTGGTCGCCGCGCGGGATGAGCCGCCGGTCCAGGTAGCAGTAGGCCCGCGCCTCCGGTGGCAGCGTGCCCCGGTGGCGCGCGCCGCCATAGCGGAAGAAGGGGCGCAGGTGCCGCGCGTCCACCTCCAGCGGCGCGCCCACCTTGAGCGCCCGCAGCTTGGGCAAGAGCTCCTCCGGCAGCCCATGCGCGCGCGCGAACTCGGGCAGGGAGTCCTCGGTCGCGGCGGCGAAGGCGCGGATGCGCTCGAGCAGCCGCTCCGGGTCCGCGTCCACCAGCAGTTCGTCGAAGCGCGTCTTCACGCCGGGCAGGCTCACCGGGACGAGCGTGGTGAGCGGCTCGCCGAGCGCGCTCCACCGCGCGTCCAGCGCGCTGGCCTCCGGCGCGGTCGGCGCCAACCTCCACTCCGGCGCCTCCGGCGTGAAGTGCTGCGTGGCGCCGCGACGCTCGAAGCGCGGCGGGTCCATGTGGCCGGGAATCGAGGACCACACGGTGATGCAGGTGCGCACCTGGGTGCCCGCGAACGCGCCGGGGCCCAGGTCCACCACCTCCCGCAGGGAGAGCGTGCGTGTGAGGGATTGGCGCAGCGGCGCGTAGAGAAAGGCATCCAGCAGGCTCGCGGGCGTGATGAAGGCGAGCACGCCGGGGCGCGTGGCGAGTCTTTGCGCCGCCACCAGCAGGAAGAAGGCGAAGTCGTCCCGCAGGCTGGTGCCGGGCGGGAGCGCGAACGGGAGCAGCGCCCGCAGCTTCGCGTAGGCATTGGGGTCCTTCAGCACGGGCGAGGTGCCATTGTAGGGCGGATTGCCCACCCACAGCTCGCGGTGGTCCGGAGGCACCGTGGCGAGGAAGGGGTCCAGCCCCGCGCGCAGCGCGTCGCCCTCGCGCACCTCCGCGCTTGGCACTCGAGCCTGACACAGCCGCGCGACGGCTGGGTCGAGCTCGAGCCCGCAGAGTCGGGCGCCGGGCCAGAGCTTGGCGGCGGCCGAGAGAAACGCTCCGGCCCCGCAGGCCGGATCGATGACAGTGAGTGGCCCGTCCCCCAGGTGCGCCATCGCGAGCGATAGCGTTCTTTCCACCAGCGGTGCGGGAGTGAAGAACGCCCCCACCGCCTTACGGTCCAGCCCGGGGAACTGGTGGACGAGCTTTTCCTCGTCGACGTCCAGAATCCTATTCGCTGCGCGTGGCATCGGGGACCCATCCTAGCCACCACGCTTGCGCCCAGTATCCCGTGGGCTGTGTTTCAAGCGCCGCCTGTGTGCGGATGTGATGTCCCAATCAATTCACATGCCCGGGAGTCTGAGTTTGGCACCCCGCAGTGAGGGGTTTCCCGTAGCCCGCACGGGAAAACCGCCTCCGACAGAGGGGCCGCCGTCAGCCTGGCAGGGCCTTCGTGCGCGCCGCGCGGGCGGATTCCCACCAGCGGAAGGCCCCCATTCCCGCCACCATCGCCGCGACGAAGAGCACCACCGTCAGACCTCCCACGGGCAGGACCACGAGCGCCGGGCCGGGGCAGTAGCCCGCCAGTCCCCATCCCACGCCGAACAGCGCCGCGCCCACCACGAGCCGCGCGTCGACGCGCGTGGTGGTGGGCAGGGCGAATGATTGCGCGAGCACCGGACGCTGGCGGCGCAGGATGAGGCGGCGCAGCAGCGCGTGGCTGCCCAACGCGCCCGCCATGACGAACGCGAGGCTGGGGTCCCACGCGCCCGCCACGTCGAGGAAGCCCACCACCTTCGCGGGGTCCGTCATGCCACCCAGCCCCAACCCCACCGCGAACAACACCCCCGCCAGTCCCGCCGCGAGCGAGGCCTTCATGGCGCGCCTCCCACCACGTGCCGCGCGAGGAAGACGGTGAGCGCGCCCGTGGCCATGAAGACCAGCGTCGCCACCAGCGAGCGCGTGGCGCCGCGCGCCAGCCCGCAGACGCCGTGTCCGCTCGTGCAGCCGCTGCCCAGCCGCGTGCCGAAGCCCACCAGCAGCCCCGCGACGACGGCCACGCCGAGCCCCGGCACCACGGGCGCTCCGAACGACTGCGGACGCGCGAGCGCCAGCAGCACGCCGCCGCCCGCGAGCCCCAGGACGAAGGCGCCACGCCAGCCGGCCTCGCCGGGGGCGGGGGACAGCAGGCCGCCGAGGATGCCGCTGATGCCCGCGACGCGGCCGTTGAAGAACAACAGGAGCGAGGCGGCCGCGCCAATGAGGACGCCGCCCATCAAGGGGAGAAGAACCGTGTTCATCGACACCACACCCGACGAAGGAGAGAGCCCGAGGCGAGCGGCCGGCCGACCCGTGTCGGGCGCCGTCGCCTCGCGCGCCCCATCATGACGACAGGGGCGTGCGGGTGAGAGCCGGGAGGCGCGGAAAAGGATTCGCGGGTGGGGCGCGAGGGGCGCACCGGGCGGGCGCGTGCCCACCTGTCCGGGAGGACCCACGGCGCCCCGGTGTCCGCGCGCGTGTCTCGCGGTGCGGAGCGGCGCGGACGGGGGGCGAAAAAGGGGACGGGACCCAGGCCCCTTGGAAGCCTGAGTCCCCGTCCCTGCCCTCCTCCCCAGGAGCAATGAAAGAGGAGGGCGTGTGTGAGGCACGGTCAAGCCTTGCTGGGCGTGGCCGTGGGGGACGACGTGGACGAGGTCGCCGCGGTGGCCGGCGAGGGGACGGCGGCCACCGGCGGGGGCTTGCCCAGGCCGACGTGCATGCGGTGCTTCACCTCGGCGAAGCGTGAGGAGGCCTCGCGCTCCGGAGACAGCAGCGAAACGATTCCTCCCACGATGAAGGCCAGCGGAATCGTGATGATGCCTGGATTCTTCAGCGGAAACAGCGCGCTCGCGTTCTTCAGCAGGTCCACCTGTACGGTGGGCGACAGGAAGATGAGCACCACGGAGCTGACGGCGCCGGTGAGCATGCTGGCCACCGCGCCGCGCGTGGTGAAGCCCTTCCACGCCATGGACAACAGCAGCGCGGGGAAGTTGGCGCTCGCGGCGATGGCGAAGGCCAGCCCCACCATGAAGGCCACGTTCTGCCCCTTGAACGCCACTCCGAGGACGATGGCGAGCACGCCCAGGAGCAGGCTCGCCAGCCGCGCCACCTTGAGCTGCTCGTGCTCCGGCGCCTGTCCCTTGCGCACCACGCTGGACCACAGGTCGTGCGACAGCGCCGCCGCGCCGGACAGCGTCAGGCCGGCCACCACCGCGAGGATGGTGGCGAAGGCCACCGCGGAGATGAAGCCCAGGAAGCCCGTGCCGCCCACCACCTCCGCCAGCATGGGCGCCGCCATGTTGCCGCCCTTGTCCACCCCCGTTATCGCCTGCCGCCCCACCAGCACGGACGCGCCGAACCCGAGGATGAACGTCACCAGGTAGAAGTAGCCGATGAGGCCCGTGGCGTAGAACACGCTGCTGCGCGCCGCCTTGGCGTCCGGCACCGTGTAGAAGCGCATCAGGATGTGCGGCAGGCCCGCGGTGCCGAACATCAGCGCCAGCCCCAGCGACACCGTCTCCAGCGGGTTGCTCACCAGCGCGCCCGGCGCCAGCACCTGCGCCCCGTACCGCGTCGCCGCCTCGTTGAAGAGGCTCGCCGGGTTGAAGCCGAACCGGTACAGCACCGCGCCCGCCAGGCCCGTGGCGCCGCCCAGCAGCAGCACCGCCTTGACGATCTGCACCCACGTGGTGGCGATCATCCCGCCGAACAGCACGTACAGAATCATCACCGCGCCCACGATGACGACGGCCACCTCGTACGACAGGCCGAACAGCATGTGGATGAGGTTGCCGGCGCCCACCATCTGCGCGATGAGGTAGAAGCTCACCACGGTGAGCGTGCCCACCGCCGCGGACAGGCGCACCGGCGTCTGGCGCAGGCGGTAGGCCACCACGTCCGCGAAGGTGTACTTGCCCAGGTTGCGCAGCGGCTCGGCGATGAGGAACGTCACCACCGGCCAGCCCACCAGCCAGCCCACCGAATAGATGAGGCCGTCGAAGCCGGAGGTGGCCACCAGGCCCGCGATGCCCAGGAAGCTCGCCGCGCTCATGTAGTCGCCCGCGAGCGCGAAGCCGTTCTGCAAGGCGCTGACGCCGCCGCCGGCGGCGAAGAACTCGGAGGTCGTCTTCGTCTTTCGCGCCGCCCAGTAGGTGATGGCCAGGGTGACGCCGACGAAGAGGACGAAGAAGCCGATGGCCGTCGCGTTGGGCTGGCCCAGCTGTGTTCCGGAGACCGAGGTCGGATTCATGCGGGTGTCCTCTTCAGCGACGCAGTTGGTGCAGGGCGCGGTCGTACTTCCCGTTCGCCCACAGCATGTAGATGCCCGTCAGCGCCCAGGCGGCGACGATGACCACCGCCCCCAGCAGGATGCCCACGGACAGGCCGGGAGTGAGCTGCTGGCCCATGAGCGGCTTGTCGAAGGCCACCAGCAGGATGAAGCCGAAGTACGCCACCAACGTCGCCACCGTCAGCCCCGCCGCCACGCGCCAGCGCGCGGCGGCCAGGGCTTCCAGGGCCTCCTCTTGGGGATTGCCGGACATGTCTTGCCTCCAGTGCGTCGGGGTTGGACCGCGGGGGATTACGACCTGGCGAGCAGCTCGTCGAGCACGGCGGGGTCCGCCAGCGTGCTGGCGTCGCCCAGGTTCTCCGTCTCGCCGGAGGCGATCTTGCGCAGCATGCGGCGGAGAATCTTTCCCGAGCGCGTCTTGGGCAGCCCCTGCACCACCACCACCCGGTCCGGCGTGGCGATGGGGCCGATGACGTGGCGCACCTGCTCCTTGAGCGCGCCCACCATCTGCTCGGAGGACGTCTCCTGCCAGTCGGGCTTCACCGTGACGAAGGCGCACACGCCCGTGCCCTTGATGTCGTGGGGGAAGCCCACCACGGCGGCCTCCGCCACGGCCTCGTGCGCCACGAGCGCGCTCTCCACCTCCGCGGTGCCCAGGCGGTGGCCGGACACGTTGAGCACGTCGTCCACGCGGCCGGTGATCCAGTAGTAGCCGTCCTCGTCGCGCCGGCAGCCGTCGCCGGTGAAGTACAGGTTGGGGAAGCGCGAGTAGTACGTGTCCTTGAAGCGCTGGTGGTGGCCGTACAGCGTGCGGGCCTGCCCGGGCCAGGAGTGCGCCAGGCACAGGTTGCCGCTGACGCCGTTGCCCTCGATGACGCGCCCCTCGTCGTCGAGCAGCACCGGCTCCACGCCGAAGAAGGGCAGGGTGGCCGAACCGGGCTTGCACGGCGTGGCCCCCGGCAGCGGGCTGATGAGGATGCCGCCCGTCTCCGTCTGCCACCACGTGTCGATGACCGGGCAGCGCTGCTCGCCCACCACGTCGTGGTACCAGCGCCACACCTCCGGGTTGATGGGCTCGCCCACGCTGCCCAGCAGGCGCAGGGACTGGCGCGAGGACTGCTTCACCCACGCGTCGCCCTCCTTGATGAGCGCGCGCAGCGCGGTGGGCGCGGTGTAGAGGTTGGTCGTCTTCAGGTCATCCACCACGCGCCACAGGCGGCCCGCGTCCGGGTAGGTCGGCGTGGATTCGAAGAGCACGGTGGTGGTGCCGTTGATGAGCGGGCCGTACAGGAGATAGGTGTGCCCCGTCACCCAGCCCAGGTCCGCGGTGCAGAAGTGGATGTCGTCCGGCCGCACGTCGAAGACGAAGCGGTGCGTGGTCGCCGCGTACACCAGGTAGCCGCCCGTGGTGTGCAGCACGCCCTTGGGCTTCCCGGTGGAGCCGGAGGTGTAGAGGATGAACAGCGGATCCTCGGAGTCCATCCACTCGGCGGGACAGACGCCCCGGTGCTTCGCTGTTGCGAGGCGGGCTGGTTGATGGACGAGCGCTCCGCCTGGTTGATGGGCATCACCGAGCGCGAGCGTTAGCGAGCGCGCCCGGTGATGGGAGTGGCCTAAAGAGCGGCGGAGTCGGTGTCGAGCA